>JBAYVX010000016.1:0-15520 GCA_041674365.1 Kiritimatiellales bacterium
AGAAGTGCTCGCGGGAACACCCCTCTTCCGCCACCAATTCTTTGAGTGACCATGGATAAAGCGGATTGGCCCGCAATCGTGTCAGCGCCTGATCGACCGGCGTACGAGATGCGCTGCGGTACCGATCAAGCACCCTGATCAGCCTCATCACAAAGTGATGCACCGCAATGGCAATACTGATGACATCCTGTTCGCCGGAAAAACTGCCGTTTTTAATTACTTCCCTCATCAAATGAAGAAGATCTCCGGATGAATCTGTGATGACAGAACCGAACTGTGTGCGAATTTGATTCCAGTGCTCCTGCATGCCGGCCCCCGCAAACGACACCCAAAGGCATTTATAATTTTTGTCGTCAGGATAAACGCCGTATTCACTTCCGTCTGCATGGTCATAAATGCATGCCTGCCCCGAATGTACAAAAGTTTCCCGCCCCTCCTGCACATAACGCAAAGTGCCCTGCAATGTATACTGAATGTTCACGTTTTCGGGCCGTTCCCGGTTCCGGTTAACCCGCCAATACGTCCGCCCGGCGGGGTGAAATTCCTCGCCAAAGCTTTTAAGAATCCATAAAGGGTCTGATGTTGTCATGTCACAAAAAGTACAGTCTGTGCGGCATTATGTCCACTAGCAACAGCCCCGCAAACGAAGTAGGGTCACGAAAATTAATAAGGAGCTTTCATGCACAACATTGTAATTATCGGAGCCGGAAGCCTGGAATTCTCGAGCCGCCTGACCGCGGACATTCTTTCGTATGAAAACACGCGTGATGTCCACTTTTCGCTGGTGGACATTGATGAGAAACGGCTGGCCTACGCAGGCAGGATTATTGAGCGGATTTTCCGCGATGGAGATTACAGTAAGGCCTCCTACAGCCTGCACGCCGACCGCCGGAACGCTCTGCAAAACGCTGATGCCGTGATCATCTCCATTCTGGTCGGCGGGTATGAGGCGATTGTGACGGAAATCGATATTCCTATGGCATACGGCGTCGACCAGTGCATCGGCGACACACTGACCCCCGGCGGCATCATGCGCTGCCTGCGCACCCTGCCCGCTCTCGTGGCGATCGGGCGCGATATCATGGAAATCTGCCCGAACGCCGAAGTGCTGAATTACACCAACCCGATGTCCATGCTGACATGGGGAATGTTCAAAGCCGTACCGGGAATCCGGATGGTCGGCCTCTGCCACAGTGTTCAGCACACGTTGAAGAAGTGGGCTGACCGCCTGAAAATTCCGGTGCAGGATATCCGTTTCGACTGTGCAGGACTTAACCATCAGGCCTGGTACACCACCCTGGAGGCCGACGGAAAAGATCTTCTGCCGCGTATCCGTGAACTCTGCGTCCGGCAGGACATCTGGAACAGCGATACGGTGCGAATGGAATATCTGAAACACTTCGGCTTTCCCGTCACGGAAAGCTCCGGGCATTGCAGCGAATACTCGCCCTGGTTCCGCAAACGCCCGGAACTTGTTGAACGGTATTGTGACACGCGGGAAAACATCTGGAACGGAAGCCATGCGTTCATCAAAGAGCTGTACAGCCGTCCGGACTGGGAGGCGAAAATGGAGAAGTTGGCGAACAGAGAAACCCCATTCTCGCTGGAGCGCTCCGCAGAATACGGCTCCCGGATCATCAGCGCTCTGGCCGGAGGCGAAGAGGTCGTCATTTACGGAAACGTGATGAATGAGAGCCTGGTCGACAATCTGCCGCAGGCCGCCTGCGTGGAAGTCGCCTGTGCGGTTGACCGGAACGGGATTCACCCCCGACACTACGGATCGCTCCCTCTGCATCTGGCGGCAATCAACCGGACACAAATTAGTGTTCAGGAACTGGCGGTAAACGCCGCGCTGAACGCGGATCCGGAACAGGTTTTCCAGGCGATGTGCATGGATCCGCTGACCGGAGCCGTCTTGAGTCTGGATGAAATCCGCAATATGACCCGCGAACTGATGCAGGCGCATGCAGAATGGATTCCTCAGTTCGCTGGACGTCTGCCGAAAGAAAAAGCAGAACTCCGCTTTAAGGCAAGCACCGAAATTCCGGCGAAATAATCAGCCCTGTCCGGCGTTGGGAAAGTCAAATTCAGTTTCAAAAAGCTCTTTGAATTTTTCCGCAGCTTCCGCTTCGTCGGAGCCTTCCGCCTGAAGGGTGATTTGCGTGCCCTGTTCAAGGCCGAGCATCATGAGTTCCAACGCGGATCCAAGATGACAATGCCCCGCCGGAGCAACGACGGTAATCGTGCTTTTAAAATTCGCGACGGTCTGCGTAATAACGGCGGTCGGCCGGCAATGAATGCCCGCTTCGTTTTTTATAACTGCCTTTACTTCGACCATAAGAGGCGCGAATCATGCCTTCCGGCTCTGTTTTTTCAACCCTTATCTTAAAAACATTTCCCGCTCGTCTTACGCGGACAGACCTCTTTGCCGCAATGATAACAGATTTCGTTGTCCAGCGTTTCGCCGTGGAAAAAGGCATCCAGATTACCAAGTGTCGTTTCAGCAATGTTGGTAAGCGCCTCTTTGGTGAAGAACGCCTGATGGGCAGTAACCAGCACGTTCGGAAAGGTGAACAAACGCGCCAGCACATCGTCGGTCAGCACTTCGCCGGAACGGTCTTCGAAGAAATATTCATCCTCTTCCTCATAGACGTCCAGCCCGGCAAAACCGATCTTGCCGCTCTTAAGCGCGTCAATCAGATCCTGAGTCTGAATCAACGCACCGCGACTTGTGTTGATGAGCATGACCCCGTCTTTCATCTGAGCGAGACGGGCGGCATTGATCATATGTTCAGTTTCCGGTGTCAGCGGACAGTGCAGGCTGATGATATCCGACTGCCGGTATAACTCTTCCTCAGTAACATATTTAACTCCGGCTTCGGCGGCCCAGTCCGCGTTCGGAAAGCGGTCGTATGCCAGCACACGCATGCCGAATCCTTTGAGGATTTCGGCGAGAATCTGCCCGATGCGCCCTGTGCCGATAATGCCGGCGGTTCTACCATGCAGGTCGAAGCCGAGCAGCCCGGCGAGCGCGAAGTTGCTGTCGCGGGTGCGGTTATAGGCTTTGTGCGTCTTCCGGTTCAGCGTCAGAATCAGCGCGACAGCATGCTCCGCAACTGCATATGGAGAATAGGCCGGAACGCGCGCAACATGAATCCGTCCGAAAACCGACTTAAGGTCGATGTTATTGTACCCGGCGCAACGCAGCGCAATCATGCGAATACCTTTATTGAACAGAATATCCGTAACCGGCCCGGAAAGGTCGTCGTTGACAAAGGCGCAGACCGCATCATAACCCGCCGCCAGCGGAGCAGTATCCGCCGAAAGCCGGTTATTGATGTATTTGATCTCATATCCGCGCTCTTCATTGGCGAGATCGAAAAACTCGCGGTCATACGGTTTGGCATCGAAAAAGATAACTTTTTTCATGGCATCACTTTCTGTGTTCAGGAGGCCAAGGTACCGTTTTTCCAAACATTGGAAAATTTCTTTCCTGTCTAATTAAGCCCCGCCTGTGCGCTTGCCCGTCAAAGCAGTTCGTGCTTAACTGGGCGCCCGATTTTACAAGGAACCGACTATGAAATTTGCGCTAAGCTGGTTGAAAGAATTTGTGGATTTTGACGACACGATCGCGGGACTTTCCGACAAACTGACGTTTGCCGGGCTCGAAGTCGAACATATCGAAACGCTCGGCGGAACCTTCGAAGGCGTGGTCGTCGGCGAAGTGCTGGCGATTGAACCTCATCCGAATGCCGATAAACTGCGCCTCTGCACCGTCGAATACGGCGCTGCCGAAAAACTGCAGGTCGTTTGCGGCGCGCCGAACGTCACCGTGGGCGGAAAATATCCCTTCGCCACTGTCGGCACATCCCTGCCCTGCGGCATCACGCTCAAAAAAGCCAAAATCCGCGGCGTCGAATCACTCGGTATGCTCTGCGCCAAAGACGAACTCGGCCTCGGCGAAGACCACTCCGGCCTGCTCGTGCTCGAGACTTCGCTCCAGCCCGGCACTCCGCTGGCCGAAGTGCTCGGCCCGCCCGAAACCGTTTTTGAACTCGAAATCACCCCGAACCGCCCCGACTGCCTCAGCATCATCGGCATCGCCCGTGAAGTCGCCGCCATCTACGGACGGCCGCTCAAAATGCCGTCCATCGAACTGAAAGAAAGCGGCGCGGCGGTTGAAAAAAAAATTTCTGTCGAAGTGCAGGATTCCGCCAAGTGCCCACGCTACACCGCTCGCGTCCTCAAAAACGCCAAGATCGGCCCGTCGCCCGACTGGATGAAGCGCCGCCTCGAAGCCTGCGGCATCCGTTCGATCAACAACGTCGTGGACATCACCAACTATGTTTTGCTCGAAACCGGCCACCCGCTGCACGCCTTCGACGCCACGCTGATCAAGGACGGAAAAATCATCGTCCGCCACGCCGCTAAAGGCGAAAATTTTACCACGCTCGACGGCGTGGAGCGCCAGTTGACTGACGATATGCTCGTCATTGCCGATCCGGAAAAAGCGATCGCACTCGGCGGTGTCATGGGCGGTGCCAATACGGAAATCAAGGACGACACCTCAACCATTCTGCTCGAAGCCGCCACTTTTGAAAACTCGTGCATCCGCGCCACCGCCAAAACGCTCGGCCTTTACACCGACAGCTCCTACCGCTTCCAGCGCGGTGTCAACGCCGACAGCGTCGAATGGGCCAGCCGCCGCGCCGCCGCGCTGATGGCCGAACTGGCCGGCGCGGAAGTCTGCCAAGGCGTTATCGATATCTATCCCGCGCCGAAAGCCAAACGGCAAATCACCTTTCGCTGGCAGGCGGCCTGCGATCTGATCGGTATGGACGTGCCGATTGAAACAATGAAGAAAATTTTCCAAACATTGGAAATTTCGATTCTCTCCGCCGACGCCGAAAAAGCCGTTCTTGAAATCCCGACCTTCCGCGACGATCTGGAGCGTGAAGTCGACCTGATCGAAGAGGTCGCGCGTATGAACGGCGTCGATAAGATTCCCGAAAAACTGCCGGTCGCCCAGACTGTTGCCGGCGTCAGCGATGCCCGCGTCCGCGCAATCACCGCCTGCCGCAAAAACCTGGTCGGGCTCGGCGTGCGCGAAATCATGAACTACACGCTCGTCAGCCATCCGCTGCTCGACCTCTTCGGCAAAGACGATGCCGCCGCGCGCGAAGAACTGCCGCACCCGATCAGCGCCGAGCAGTCCGTTCTGCGCACGTCGCTGATTCCGCAAATGATCGAAAGCCTCGGCCGCAATAAATCGCGCCAGATTGACGAAGCGGTCTTTTTTGAAATCGGCCGAACATTCGCCAAAACCGTTCAGACCGAAAAGGTTTGTCTTGGACTGATGGGCCCGGCCGGGCGCGGCGCACTCGATAAGCAGCGCGCGATTTCTGAAGAAGAAGTTTTTCTCTGGCTCAAAGGTCTCGTTAGCAACCTGCTAGCCGCGCAGAAAGTTTCCAATGTGAGTTTCCAAGGCTTGCCTGCCCTGAGCGACGAAGGAGTCGAAGGGGAAAACTGCGGAGCCTTCGAAGCAGGCCGCGCCGTGAAAGTGCTTTCCGGCAAAAAAGAAATCGGCGTACTCGGGCTGATCAATTCCAAAGCCCGGAAAGAATGGCGCCTGAACGATCCGGTCGCCGCCGCCGAGCTGAATCTGGAACCGCTGATTTCCAATGTTTGGAAACGGAGTGCGGTGCAGGACATCCCGACCTATCCGGCGACCGAGCGCGACTTCGCGTTTATCGTTGATGAAGCCGTCTGCCACGAAGAAATTCTGGCCGCCGTACAGTCCGCCGCGCCTTCCGAACTCGAAAGCGTAAATCTGTTCGACGTATTCCGCGGCAAGGCGCTGGAAAAAGGCAAGAAGAGCATGGCCTACAGCTTCGTTTACCGCTCGCCGTCCGGCACGCTGACCGACGAAAAGGTCAACGGCTTCCACGAAGCCGTCGGCAAGAAAGTCTGCGCCGCCGTCTCCGCCGTTATCCGCGAAGGATGATGCGGGATTTTCCACCACAAACATCATCTGGCTGCTTGACCGCGCAACAGGGTGCGCGTAATATCTGAGTCGTGAGGAAGAGATAAAAGAAAACCTCACCTGCTCTTTCAAAATTTAAGCCCGCCCGGAAGGCAATAGGTTTCCGATCCGTTAACAAATAATTAAAGGGCGCTTAGGACGATGCGGATGAATTCCATCCCCATTCGAGGGCGCCCACCTTGTAAAAAGGGTTCGGAAATGAGCCTCCGGCAACGGGCGCTTTTAAAAGACTGTTTCGGTGAAAACCGGAGCGGTTTTTTTGTGTTCCGAACAGCGTCCTTGACTCTGAGAATATTTCAGGGGAAAATTAGGAGTACTAGTATAACTCGTATTTTTATCATGCAAATCAACAAAACATCACCAATTCCCCGGTTTCTACAGCTTGCTGACATTCTTGAAAAAACGATTGTTCAGATCTCTAAGCGTACCAATCGAACACTGCCTCCTATTGAAGTACTGTCCAAACAATATGAGGTCAGTAAAGCTACAGTCAACAAGGCGATCCAGATTTTGACGGAAAAAGGTCTGCTCTACAGCGAAGCGGGGCGAGGCACTTTCCTTCGCGCTGAATGCAATAAAAACATCGTCAAAAAAATTGTGCTGGTTGAAGACACTTCCTTTGAATGGGAACCGCTCGGAAGCTTTATGCGGGCATCCGAATCCGAGATTAAAAAACAGTGTAATATCAACGGGCTGGACTATGTGCGGCAAACTCTGGGGACAAAAGGTGCCTTGAAAAAGTATCTGGAGGCTGACAACTTCGAATCAACCGGCCACATCTTTACCGGATTGTCCGATGCTTCAGAGCCGCTACGATCCTTGCTGGATAAAAAACAGATCCCTTACGCAACGGTTCTCGCAACGGAAAAAGCGTCGCTGCCGGATCATGTGTATAAAATCCCTGTTGATGAGGTGAATGCCGTACGCCTGAGTCTCCGGCACCTCATCAAACTCGGACATACGCATATCGCATTTATCGGGCACCGCTCAGAAGCGGAGTTCTCTCCCTCCCGGATCCGTTATGAAATCGTTCAAAACACCTTGACCCGCTATGAGGTGCCTTTTACAGAAAAACTGTTTGTCGGTATCGGATCGAATCCTTCCAGCCGGATTCGCGGGTACAAAGCCGTCGAACACCTTTTAAAGCAAAAGATTCCATTCACGGCCATTGTCACGTCCTGCGATCTTCTCGCCACCGGAGCCATTCTTTGCCTGAAAGACCATGGGAAACGGATACCTGAAGACGTTTCCGTCGTCGGACTGGGAAACAACCTTTATAGCAGGCATTTCGTACCGCCCCTGACGACACTGGCAATCAATTACAGTGAACTCGGACACCGATCATTCTGCGCAATAACTCGTAATGAACATGCCTCAGTCATCAAATTTAAGTTGATTCCACGGGAGTCCTCGGCCTCTCCTCTGGCACCCCTCAAACGCACATGAAAATCGACAAAACATCCAATGTTCCAAGTTTTTTTCAAGTGGTTGAATTTATAGAAAAAAAATTCATCTGCAATCCGGCGTACACCGAAGCAGCACTGCCGTCGATCGAAGAAATGGCCGCCCTGTTCAAAGTCAGCAAGGTAACCGTCGAAGCCGCCATAAACTTCCTCAATGAGGCCGGGCTTTTGACCAGCAAGGTCGGTCGCGGAACTTTTATTATCCCCCCAAATTCCCGGAAGACGTCCAAGACACTGCAAAATCTGTATCTGGTCTCCATTGACCCCTCATTCAACCCCCAGAACAGCTTTTTTCACAAACGCCTGTCCGAGGAACTTTCCGCCATTACCAACAAACGAGGGCTGAATTTTGAGTACCGTTATATCCCGGAAACCCATCGGTATAAAAACTTTGTTGATCTCCAGCGACTGGTGAGAGCTCCCGGCAATGGATTTATATTTCTAGGAAGCAACCCGGACTATCAAAGCCTACCCGAATCTCTTGAACAGCAGCAGCGTCCCTACATCCATTTTGGGCAGCTGGAATCTTCTGACTGGCCCTGCCTGCGAACTCCCTTTTCCAAAGGAACCTTCGTCCATTCCATGAACCTTGCGATGCAGCACCTTTTTGATCTTGGACATCGAAACATCGTGCTGTTCGCATTTAAAGATACTTCAGATATTCCCCACACTCGAATCAATACCTATCGAACTTTCATGGGAAAGCATGTCCCTGACTGTCCGCCGGATATCCTTTTCAAGTCCGACTGGGAACCGGACATTCAGGCGGGGTGGAGACTTCTCACGGAGCGTCTGAGAAAAGACCGGAATTTTACCGCAATCGTCACGCTGAACGACCGGCTTGCAGCCGGTGCCATCATCGCGCTCAAAGATGCCAAAATCCGCGTGCCGGAAGACGTTTCCGTTCTTGGGCACGATGACGAACGCGGACTGGTTGATGACTTTGTTCCGACGATTTCATCCATTGGTGACGGGTTCGCAGCCATGGCAGACAATGCCGCCCGTCGGCTTATAGATGATCTGCCGCCCCGTCCTGTTGAAATGACACTCCATCAAAGAGAGTCCACGGGATACTGCCGCTCAGCTCTTAAAGCCGAGTAGAAATGATCTGCTCATCGTGTTCGGAATGTCAGTCGTCAGCCTGAAGCCACTTCTCGTCTCTCCGCCAGCTGCCGGCGCACCTCGGTCATTTTTTCTTTTGTCAACGGATACACCCGTACAAAATAAAACCCAATAAATGCCAGTGAAGCCGGCACAGCGGCAAGCATAAGTCGTAGCTTCAGGATCGTCTCCGGTGATTGCTGAGGTAGCTCCGTATTCACTCCAACGGCAACCGCCAGCAGCCCGGCACACACTCCGGCAACCGCACCGAGCGATTTATTCACAAAGGAGTTTACCGCACTGAAACTGCCCTCCCGTCGCTTGCCGGACTTCAGCTCATCGTAATCGCAGATGTCCGCCAGCCAGACAAACCCCACGGTCATAATACCGATAATGCCGGGTGCAGATATCAAGGTTGTAAGCGCAGCAAGAATTGGAATGTGTTGATTATATGCCCACCAGCTGGATATGGAACCGGCAATCACCATCCCCAGAGAAAGATAAACCGTTGGCTTCTCGCCAAGCTTCTTAATGACCTTTTCCACAAAGCAGGAAAAAATAACCGCGCCGATTCCCCAGCTCATTCCAACATATCCCCACAGGCCGGCCACAGCCTGCTTGTCGCCGTCGAATACATAATAAGTCGCCACAAACATATTAAAGCCGCCCACCAGGCCGAATCCCATAATACTCAAGGATACAATGGCAATCAGCATCAGAAAGGGCTTACATGAGAACACGTCCCGTATCGCACCTCCAAGAGGAACATAAGCCTGCTTCATCGCGGTCGGGTTTTCCCGGGAAGACAAAACCGAAATCACTGCAAAAACAGTACAGATCACCCCCATGATCAAACCGACGACGCGGGCGCCTTCAATCTCATTGCTGCCGAACAAAGGACAATAAAACAGTTTATAGGCCCAGGGAGTTGCAAGGGTCGCCACTCCCCAGACCACACTCCGAATACTCATCACACGCACACGCAGCTCATGGTTGGATGTAATTTCATTGCCCAAGGCATAATAAGGAACCAGATAGAGCGTCATCGCCACATAGAACAGGCTGGACAGCACGAGGAAGTAGAGAAAGATTCCCACATTTCCCCAGCCGACCGGAGGCGTCCAGATCAGCCAAAAAAAGAAGCCAGCCAAAAGCCCGCCGAGCATCATCCACGGACGACGACGTCCCCAGCGGCTTTTAGTATTGTCCGAAAGCCATCCCATACCAACATCCGTTATGGCATCAAGCAGCCGGGGAAATGCAATCGCGGCACCAATCCATGCAGGATTGATCCCCAGGTTAATGGTATAAAAGGGTAGTGCAATATTCGCGGCAGTAGTCACCATGATCACTTCCATGGCTTTCCCGAGATTATAGCCAATGATTCGGCGAAGGTTCAGCGACTTACCAAAAGCCTCCGTTTCAAGATTCGTATTTTCCATGGTCTCTTTTTCTTTCTGGTTTCCGTCCGATCAAAGTCCGTACAGGCGTCACGCTTAAATACAAACAACCTACTGGCTTTACTGAACCCGCTTTATTCATCTGACACGCGCAACCGAAGGTAAAGCGGTGTTTCATCCGGAATCGCCTTCATAAACAAATGCGCAGTGTTCGATCCCGTATCGGAGACCGGCAGCCAGCTACCCGTAATCAGGTTCGTCGAGTACTCCGCTCCGTAAACAATCCCCGTTACACCCGACGAGCCGGTGAACTGCAAGACCGCGTCGCTCCCGATCAGGTACGGCATGGGCAACAGTCCTCTACTGTCTATGAGGGGATTCAGATCGAAGGCGTATTCCATCAGGTTTTTAATTAGATCGCCGTCTGGATCTGACAAGTCGGAAGCATTCCCTGAATTCTGAATCGTGCCGAAGTGCTCTTCCCGCCAGCTCTCTTTCGAGCTTAATGAAACCGCTCGTAAAAACTGTGAAGCACCTAGAACGCCTTTGGTATAGCGCACCTCGTCAATCAGTAGCCCGAACGGATCGGGAATCGTTTTTCCATAGAAGAGGTTGGTCGGTGAAGAATTCAAAATCGATCCGGCATCCACTGCGCTCGGTTGATAATCCGTATAGGTGGTGAGCGTTTTTGTGAGATCGTCATAGACCATGGCGATATGATGCCATGAGTCGTCGTCATTGATCCCGTCGCCTTCGGTTTTGGGATTCGTGGTCGTGTAATCAGCGGGATTGCCGGTGGCACCGGCTGTATCCACATAGACATAGTCGCCGTATGCTTGTTTCACATCCGTTTCCGGATCATAGATCCGGGAAATCGCCTTGCCAAAATAAGTCGCCGAGGAGCCCATTTCCACCTGCACATCATAACTCCGCTCGTTACTGCTCACCACCGGAGACAGAATTGGTTCACTGTGCATTTTCTCAAAAAACTCCACCGTAAAGGATTTGTCCCCGTCATCGCCGAACCCGAGATCCGCAAAATCCGAAACCTGAATTCCTGCATTAGAAGCGGATGCGTTCATAGAAAAACGATTGAGACGGGTGGTACCCGAGAGCGGGTCGTAAATGGCTGGCCCTGGAACGTTCGTGGAATACACCGCACCATTCTCACCAGCTCCGTCGGCAATACCAGCACTGACGATATTTGTTGTCTTGACGATCACACTCCCTTCACCGGCATCCGATTCCTCATGCCGCCAGTAGCCGGCGACCGCAGATGGTGTCACGTCAAAGCTCACATTGGCTGCGGTTCCGGTGACTCCGCCGCTGACCGGAGTGAAGGTAAAGCTGTCTGCTCCGACATATTCGCCATCGGGCTGATAAGTGAAGGAGCCCGTGGAGACGTCGAACTCCAACAACTGGCCGTACAGCGGCGCGTTCGCCAACGCAAAGGTCACCGCGTCGCCCTCGGGATCCTCTCCGGTCACCGTGCCGCTCAGATTGTTATCGCCACTGAAGGTGTGTGCCTGGGAAAAAGCCACCGGCGGAAAATCAGCCGGCACCACGTGGAGCGTGCGGAACGCTGAGCTCTGATTGCCCACTGCGTCGATGGCCACGAGCGAGAGTGTGTATAACCCTGTGTTGGTTGGGGTAAACGTGTAACTCCAATCCGATCCGGCGGTGTCGATGCCCAGCAGGGTTGCACCATCGTAGAACTGCACTTCTACGATAGCATTTATATCATCAAACTCCCGCGGATCGAGGTCTATGACAACCGGAACCCCGTTGGTGGTTGCATAAGCAAACTGCGCAGGCGAGGTGATGCGCAGCGGTGATTGTAACGGTACAACCGTCCGTGGAGAAAGATCGGTGGAAGTCAGCGCCCGGTACATCCGGGCGCAGGTTCCGTTGGGAAGCCATGAGGCGTTGGTGAGCGAGCCTCCGTAATCTGTATACGGCTCGATGTCCGTGAACGAACTGGTAACGCTCGGTGTGTTGTTTGGTTCATGAAATTCCGGCCGCTCGCCTAACCAGCCGGAGTCGTCGGCCAGATCGATCAGCTCCGGAGAGCCCACACCGGACTCAAGCGAAGGCACCCGCGGACGGGGATAGCGCAGGTTCGCCACTTCAACAAACCATGTGAACGTGCCTTCCCACCCCTGATTGCCATAGGGCGTGTGGCCAATACCCCAGTCGACGGCAAAGGCCACCTGGGCTCCCTGACTGCGCCATGTTAGAAAACTGCTCTGCATCTGATAAGGTTTGGTTATATCGTTGGAATCTATCGAGCCGGCCACCATGAGCCCCGGCACTTTTTTCGTTGCTTCGGACAGCGCCGGATCAGAGGCATAGCCACGGTGAGCGACAAAGGCGATCACGCGCTCCGGCCAGTTCATAGCCAGATAGCAGGAATCAAATGCACCAGCGGAATTGCCGGTAATGCACAGCGGCGCATTGGAAATCTCGGCATGACCGGATACCGCCGCCGCCGCATCCAGCACCGCCTGCACCGCCGGCTGGATATACACGGGATTGTCCGACCACAGGTTCATGTTCCCTTCATTTTCATACCCAATCAGTGCAAAGCCAAGGGTGCGCGCTGCCTCCTGCGCTGCCAGATCATACACCATGTAACGATAATCTGTTCCGGTGCCGGGACCAAAAAAGATAACGCCGCGAATCACCGATTCGGTTGAAGGCACCCAGAGCGTATAGTCTTTGGTTACGCTCGTACCGCTTGGATAGCTGTAACGATAGGTCGCCTGAAAGTTCATGCCGGGCTCGCTCAACAAAGCCGAGGTGTCAGTTTCCACCTTCACGTTGTCCCAGACACTGGTCGAAACCGCACCGGCTTCTGAGATTTTCCGATAAGTCTCAAGCACCAGCGCGGAATCGCCGTTAGCGCCCCACTGTGCACGAGAAACACCATGTTCGCCGGTATAACGGAGGATGCCGCTGCCTTTACCTGCATTAAATGCCCTAAGGCGATAGCGGCTGGCGTTAAGCGTCAGATCAAAATGATCGATCCAGTAGGCGCTGCCGCATGTCACAGGAACGCGTCCGATAACATCGGTTGCATTATCCGGATCGACAGAAGGTGCATCTATCTTGCGATTCAGGGCGAATGTATTCAGGGCAACATCTCGGCTGGAGAGCCCAACCATCAGCATGTCCGGAGCAGCAATACCGTTGGTGGCCACTGATGTGATCAGAAACTGGCCCCGATTCACTGCGAACGTAGAAGAGCTTCCACTGACATCCAGATCGGCACTGAATTTGAGCTGCCGGTCAAAAAAGTTGAGATTGGTGCTCAGCGGACTGAACACGCTCGCCCGGATGTATCCGGTAGAGTCGGAGCTTGCTGTTTGCACCAGTGTACCGTTCTCACTGACGGTGCTGGTTTCCGGCAGTATGGGTGTCCAGAATCCCGATGTGTTGTCACTGTCGGAAGGCACACCGTTTTCAAATGTATCGGTAAATACCGTTGTTTGTGCCGAAGCAGCGCTCAGCAGACCGGCGGCGACAAGGGATACCCATATTGATTTTCCTGTACGCATCTCTCATCCTCCTTTCGGATCGGTTAATCATTCATTGCTGTTGTTCATTCGACTCAGGAATGAACTGCCGCCAGCGGTCCAGATTCATTTTGTTGGCCGTCTTCATTTCAGAAAACCATTCCGCGTAAATGCCCCACCGACCTTTCAGCCCCAAAATTCACTGTTCTGTCCGGCAAAAAACAACTCCTCATGAACAGGACGATCGGTCGCCGCATCATTCCCGTCCGGAGACACAAACAGCTCTGCGCCCTGCGTCGCAATGGCTGTTGCCGTTACAAGAAGAATCGAAAGTTTCTTTTGCATCTGTTTTTTTCTCTTTTTTCACTTCCGCGATAATAACATGAACCTGTCCGTCCTCAAAAAGAGGCAGGAATTCATCAGTATAATGTTTCCCATCAATGGTCAGGCTGACCACTCCGGTCGGAAGCCCGTCCGGATTCAGAATGTTAATGTCATAAACACTGCCCCGGAACGCTCTCCGGACATTCACCTTTTCCCAGCACGACGGCAGGCACGGCCGCACAACCAGCCCGGAATACGTTGCCTGAATCCCGCAGATAAATTCCACTGCCGCCCGGAAAACCCATCCGGCCGTTCCCGTAATCCACGGAATGGTGGAGACGCCGGCCCTTGTTTCGCATTCCGGACCGATAAACATATTGGTAATGGCGTACGGCTCCATGCCCGATTTCGCCGACGGATTGTCCGGATTGGAACCCAGCATTTTCTTCAGCGTCTCATAAGCTAAGTCGCCGCGACCGAGCTTGCAGTCCGCTGCAATCTTGAAAGCCACGCCATGGTTATAAACCGATCCGTTTTCAAAACAGCCCGGACGAAGGTAGCTCAATCGTCCGATATGATCATCCGGCTTACTGAACGATGGCTTGCATTGCACATAGCCGAACGGGCTGTTCAGTTCCCGCTCCACCAGATCCATCACGGCAGCCGCATCCTCTCCATCGACAATTCCGGCAAGTACCGCCCAGCATTGCGGATTCAAAAACAGGTTAGCCTGCTCCGACTCATAGGAACCGACCGGCTCATCCCAGTCCGTAATGCCATAAATAAAGTGATCTTCATTCCAGCCGTTTTCCAGAATTCTCGACTTCAGGACGTCGGCTTTTTTCCGAAATTCATTCGCCAGCTCTGGCTGCTCCAGCCAGTCCAGCAACTCAGCAAACTCAACTGCAGAGGCAACCGCTGCCTCCGACAGCCAAACGCTTTCGCCTTTATTCTGCAACCCGGCATTATTAATCGAATCGTTCCAGTCTCCGCCGCCCCAGAGGCAGAGTCCCCGGGCTCCCGTTTCGCTGAACAGAAAATCCAGCCCTTGGATTATATGATCCAGAACCGTTCCGGCTTGCGCAGATTTGTAATACGGAATTCCCAGATTGAGAAATTCCAAGTCGCCGGTTTCTTTGATGTATCCGCTCACAGCAGAAACAATCCAGGCAGAACCGTCGCGGTACGGATGATGATCAACAGGAGCCCATTGACGCAACGTATTGCCATTCTCATATTGGTGCTGCAAACACTCCTTGATCTTTTCTGCCGCTGCCTGCGTATCAAACGACACAACCGCTGTCACATCCTGCATGATGTCGCGGAAGCCTTTGGCATAAACCCGCCCCCAGCTCTTGCCGAGATCAATCTGGCGTTTCAGCCAGATATTAATCAGCGAGTTCAGCTCCGGATCCGGGGAGTCAAACTGCACTTTGGAGATGAGTTCTTCATACTGGGTTCGTAACAGCTCGCGCTGCGCATCGAAATATTCAGCCGTACAGCAGCTCTTTTGCAGCTCAGCTGCGGCCTCCGCCGACGAACTGACACCGAAAATAAACCGAAATGTGCGGGACTCGCCGGGCACCAAGGATATCGGATACTGCAACGCCGCCGCCATTTCAATATCGAAATCGGTATCGGCGGAGCTCAGGCTCTCTTTGTAAAGAGCGGCCG
>JBAYVX010000017.1:0-15455 GCA_041674365.1 Kiritimatiellales bacterium
GACAACCACGCTGTATTCGGCGCTTCAGGAGCCCAACCAGGAAGATGTAAATATCATCACCGTGGAAGACCCCGTGGAATATCAGCTCGGCGGCATCAATCAGGTGCAGGCGCGCCCCGAAGTCGGCCTGACGTTTGCCGCCGGTTTACGCTCTATTCTTCGTCAAGACCCCGATATTGTGATGATCGGGGAAATCCGGGACAATGAAACCGCATCCATCGCGGTACAGGCCGCCCTGACAGGTCACTTGGTGATCAGTACGCTGCACACCAACGACGCCGCCGGTGCAATTGCCCGTATGGCGTATATGGGAATTGAACCGTTTATGCTTTCGTCGTCTCTGGTGATGACTCAGGCGCAACGTCTTTACCGCAAACTATGCCCTTTCTGTAAACAGTCCATAGAGATTCCGGAAAAGACGTTGCGCTTTAATCACCTTGATCCGGATCAGTTTAAAGACACCACCTTTTTCGCAGCCAAAGGATGCCCCAAGTGCGGCGGACTGGGCTACAAAGGCCGCGGTGCAATCATGGAAATTCTACTCTTGAACGATGAGATCCGGGCGAAAATTCTGCAAACATCCGAGGCGAGCGCGCTGCGGGAAGTGGCTGTGAAAAACGGCATGAAAACTTTGCGTGAAACCGGCCTGTCGAGAGTGCGCGACGGCCTGACGACGATTGATGAAATTTTACGGGTAACCACTGGATAATCAGGAATTATTGTATGGCAGCATCTAAAAAAAAGATAAAAACAAGAGTCAGCGGCGCGCGGAAAATCAGGCTCAAAGAACTCCCGATGTACACCCGTCAGCTGGCGGCAATGCTTTCCTCCGGAATGCCGCTGGTGCAGTCCATCGTCGCGCTCGAAGAACAGACCCCAAATAAGCATTTCCGGGCAGTCCTCACGGGCGTGCGCTCAAGAGTAGAAGGCGGAGGCATGTATTCCGACTCGCTTGAGGAGTATCCACAGGTGTTTGATGAACTTTATGTAAACATGATGCGTGCCGGCGAAACCGGAGGTATGCTGGCGGAAACCTGCGAGCGCGTGGCTACTTTTCTGGAAGCCTCTAACCGCCTGCGTGCCAAGGTGAAATCCGCCATGATGTATCCAACCGTGGTCATCTGCGTAGCCCTGATTATTTCAACCGGCCTGATCGTCTTCATTGTACCGACCTTTGCCAAAATGTTCTCCGGATTCGGAGCGGATCTCCCTAAACCGACCCAAATGCTGCTGGATCTCAGCAACTTTATCCGTGATTACTGGTACATCGTTATCGCTGTCGCAGCCGCAACGATTTACAGCCTGCGGCGCTACGTCCAAACGGAAAAAGGAGCCTACACAGCGGATCTCCTCCGGTTACGCTTCCCCTTGCTCGGCAAGCTGGTCCGGAAGATCGCCATCACCCGCTTTTCGTCAACTTTTGCACAGCTGATGTCCAGCGGCGTACCGATCATTCAAGCAATGACTATCGTCGGCGTGGCTACCGGCAACAAGGTGATTGGTAAAGCAATCTTGGACGCGCGTTCCAGCGTGGAACAGGGAAATACCGTTTCAGCCACACTTAAAAGCAATAAAGAATTCCCCAGCATGCTCATTCATATGCTCTCCGCCGGTGAACAGACCGGTAAAATGGAGGAAATGCTGACAAAACTTGCTCAATTTTATCAGGAAGAAGTCGATACGATGCTTGAGGGGCTTACTTCCATGCTCGAACCGCTGCTGATGGTGGTCATCGGGGTGTTGATCGGCGGAATCGTACTGGCCATGTTTATGCCGATTTTCAAGATGACCGAAGTGGTAATGTGAGAAAGAATCCGTTATGAAAAAAATCCGGCAGGAGGAAGAGGAGCGGGCTGTACCGTGGACTACTATGATGGGGCTCCTCGGCGGACGTCTAGCCACGATCAGCGGATTTCTTATTGTTCTATCGTTTGTCCTGAAACAAGACAGCATTGCGTTTTACGCCTTTATCGCCTTCGCGTATATCATCACCATCCCTTACTCACTCTGGATGCGAAATCAGGATCGAATGCGCCGTCTGGCTCCGCTGCAGTTTCTGGTCGACCTTGTCTTTGTATCCGGTCTGGTTTATTTTGCCGGCGGCTTGCAAAACGACTTCCTGATTCTGCTTTATCCACTGATTATTCTGTCCGCAGGCATCATTCTGCCGCTTAAGCAGACCATACAAATCACCGTACTGGCCATTGTCTCCTATACACTGGTTATTCTGCTGATATCACAAAACATTCTGGTGCAATATCCGTCAGCAATAGCAGCGCGCAACCTCGTTGAAACCTCCGGCGCTATGGCACTGCGTATTGTCATTTTCATTTTCTTCGGCATTGCCAGCGCCTATGTTTCGCGCCGATGTGATTACATCAGCAAAAAAGAAAAACAGTTTCGCGATATTACAAAGATTATCTTCAAAAACGTTAAAACCGGTCTGTTGCTGATCGATGCCGATGACCGGATTTTGATGGCCAATGACCGCGCCTGCATCCTGCTGAGTCGTGACGAATCCGAACTGACCGGCAAAGCATTCGCCTCCATCCACATGAAACCTTCTGAACTTAAAAACGGCGACACGGACCTGCGGGGCGCTTCTGATTACTTCCGCCGTTCCGACGGGTCTGTATTCCCGGTCAGCATTGAAGATGCACGGCTTACTTTGCCTGCTGAAGCCGTTCCGCACGCCAACGCTCCGGCGGGCGGACTGGTGGATGCCCGCATTCTTAATTTCAATGACCTTTCCCATTTTCTGCGTCTGCAAAGCCAAACCCGTCAACTTGAACGCATTAAGGCCGCCGCTAATATGGCCAAAGAAATGGCTCATCAAATCCGTACGCCACTCACCGGCATTTCCGGAGCCGTCCAGCTTCTTCAGCTCAATCTTAAGAACAGCACGAAAGATGAAATCCCCGCCAAAGAACGCGAAGAACTTTGTCATCAGATTGTTATGGAATCAATCCGCATGGATAAGGTCATTCAGAATTTTCTCGATTACGCTGAATTCTCACCAAAAGACATTCGTGATCTGATCCAAATGGATATTGAAAAAGAATCAAAGCGGCACTGATTCCGGATTGCTCCTCCGCCCGCTTTCCCGTTGTTTCGTCGTCCAGCAGCCTTTCCACCCGAATCGGAAACATCATTTTTTAAGGCAAGTCACCCTGCCATTCCTCCTACTAAATATATATAGACGCGTATTCTCAAAAATGATATGTTGTTTGCGTTTTCAAATATAAGAAACGGAATGGGCTATGCCGCGGATACTGATCGTAGACGACGAACCAACTATTTTAAACCTGCTCAATAAAATTCTCATTGGGCAGGGTTATGATGCAACTCCCGCCAGTAACGGCGAGAAAGCATTGCAGCTCCTTCAGACCGAAAAGTTCGATCTGATGATTTCTGATATCAACATGACCCCGATCAACGGAATGGAGCTGCTCCGTAAAGCTTCTGAAGCATGGCCGGATATGGGTGTGATCATGCTCACGGCCTACGGTACCGTCGCCACGGCTGTCGAAGCCATGAAGGAAGGTGCGTTTGATTACATCACCAAACCCTTCAAACTCGACGAATTAGTACTGACCGTTCAGCGGGCGCTCGAATATCATAATGCCATTACAGAAAATAAGGATCTCAAAGCGCGGCTCGAACACAAAGAGCATCTTGGGGGCATTGTAGCCGAAAGCCCGGGCATGCGCAAAGTTTGCGAAATGATAGAACGGGTGGCTCCCACCTCTACCACCGTATTGATCTATGGCGAAAGCGGAACCGGCAAAGAACTGGTCGCCCGGGCTCTGCACCACTACAGTCCGCGGAAAGATGCAACGTTCATGGCGGTCAACTGCGCTGCCCTGCCTGCTCAGTTGATGGAATCCGAAATGTTCGGCTACGTAAAGGGCTCCTTTACAGGTGCCAACGCAACCAAGGCGGGTCTGTTTGAAACAGCGCATGGAGGAACTCTTTTCCTTGATGAAATCAGCTCGATGCCGCTTGAAATCCAATCAAAACTGCTGCGGGTGCTGCAGGATAAAAAAATCCGTAAAGTCGGTGGGTCTGATCATACGGAAGTGGACGTACGAATCATTGCCGCCTCTAATGAAAAACTTGAGACCCTCATCGAACAGGGGAAATTTCGCGAAGACCTCTATTACCGCCTCAGCGTCATCAGTATTGATATCCCGCCGTTGCGCAACCGTCCTGAGGACATTTTACCACTCGTTGATCATATCATGCGGCGGGAACTTGGCTCCGATACTGAACTCCCTCTGATCGACCACGAAACGCAGAGTATCCTCGACAACTACAACTGGCCAGGCAATGTGCGTGAACTCGAAAACGCAATTCAGCATGCTCTTACCTTTTCGCAACAGGGAAACATCGTCAAAGATACCCTGCCAGCCAAGATCGTCAACACGGTTGAGGAAGGGCTTAAATCAGGCGTTATCACCAGCCGTCATGATTTATTTAAAGGTAAGTCGCTCAAAGCGTTCCTGCACGACAAAGAAAAAGAATTCCTCCAGCGGACCATTGAGAGCATGAACGGCGACAAGGAAAAAGCGGCCAGTGAACTGGGAATCAGCCTTGCCACACTCTACCGCAAACTCCCGTCGGATCTAAAAAAATAAGCAATATATTATGCGTTTTTTGAGAATTCTTAAAACCATGGTGAATTCCAGATGTCAGGAATTTCCCGACAGCAGGTTAAGGCTCTGTTTCAATAAGCTATAAGATGTTTTTATAAAACAACTTGCAAATTAAGATAATGGTTGGTAAATACACGTACAGGTTGTCAGTAATTTTTGGCATAGGGATTGCTCAATAAGCCTAGTCCGATTTTTAAACCGGTGCACAAAACAAAAGACTGAAATCACAAAACGGAAAACCGGTGGTTAAAAAAAAAGAAAAATAAAAGGAAAAAAATGAAAAAGATGAATAAGAAGGGTTTCACCCTCGTTGAAATCATGATCGTCGTAGCGATCATCGGTCTCTTGGCCGCCATCGGTATCCCGTCCATTATCGGCGCCTACTCAACGGCGCAGGAAAAAGCCAAAGCCCGCAACATCGCGGAAGTGAACAAGGCCAAAGCCGTGTTGACTCTTCCCGCGGGTACCATCACCGGCGCAATGGATGCATCGGAATCAACCTCGATTGCGGCTGGATCAGCTGGCGAAACCAACCTGCTGGCCGCTCTGAAAATTCAGAGTCTGACCGATCTCAGCGTTGGCGGAACGACCATTAACGTCGGATCTACCGTCGGCGCAACCACCTCCTACTAACGGAAGATGGTTAAAAAAGCCCGGGGTATCCCCGGGCTTTTTTTGTTTTTTATCGCGGCTCCGAAAAGGCCTCCAGCGCAGTTCGTGCCCTGCAATGAAACGCTCCGGAAATATCCGGCAGAACAAGCATGGCCTCCAAATCCATCCTCGCAGCATCTATATGACCGGCAACAAGCCAAAGATGGGCGCGTGCCTGCAACGCTTTCAAGCGACAAGCAGGATCAACCTCCGGGTTCTCTATCACGGCTGAATAATCGGCAATGGCGGCATTACTGTCGTGCATATTCTCCAGAGCCAAACCCCGTAAGATTCGCATTTTTGCGCGATCATTGACCCGCATCAACTCTTGCGCCAAAGCAGTATTCAAATCGCTGATAGCTCCTTCATAGTCGCCCTGCTGCACTTTTATTAAAGCTCTGTTATTCAGCGCATCCGCGTATTCCGGACGCATTGCCAAGGCTTTATCAAAGCATCCAAGCGCTTTTTCATAGTCGTTACGTTCTATCAGTACAATACCGAGGTTATTTTGCGCCCCCGACTGACTGGCGTCAGCGGCAACCGCATAGCTCCAGAGCGACAGCCCGTTTTTCCAAACATTGGAATAAACCGCCGACTGGGCACCGAAAATCAGCAATAACGCCGCCAGTGCGCCAAAAACAGTTCGCCGCATCGGTCTCAACCGCACCAGCCCGGCAGACAGCAGAATAGAAAACGGGACGGCCGCCAGATAAGTAAAACGGTCGGCAAACATCTGCGACCCGCTTTGAGTAATTCCAAGCATTGGAAAAATCAACAGCAGAAAGGCTCCGAAAGTTCCAAAGATTGGACCCGAGCTCAGCGAGAGAGACCCCGCGGTTGCGGGGCAGAGACCGAAGGAAGCGGCAAAAAGCCTCTTCCGGAACAGGAAAAGAAAAATGCCTGCCGCTGCCGAAAGAAACAAAGCCGCCAGTACCTGCCAAAAATCCGGATGTTTTTCGTAAAGCGGCGACAAATTCTGCGGCGAGACCGTTTTGAACAGATAAAACCATATCCCGTAAACGGCCTGTCCGATCCGTTGAACAGGACCGTAAATCTCCACCGGAGCCATTCCACCATCCGCCCGCTTTGCTAAAAACGCCGTCACACCTGTCACCAGCGAAAAAGCAAAAAACGGAATTTTTTCAAGTGCACAGAAAAAGGCCGTGCGTATCGAATAAATTCGCCGGAGAGGAACCCAGTCCAGTAACAGCAACACCGGCGGAAGCATCATGCCGATCCCTTTGGTAAACGTCGCCAGTGCAAAACACAGCAGTGCAGCGAAAGGATAGCGGTTTTGTTCAGTCGCCCGTAAATAAAACAAAACGGTCAACAGACAGAATAGGGTGCAAAGCAGATAGCCGCGCGTAGCAAGCCATACCGCCGTCTCCACCCGAAGTGGATGAATCGCCCAGAAAAGCGCCGCCAACGCCGCCGGAACATAAATTTCACTCCGCGCGGGGCGGATTCGCCCCGCAAAAGTCAGACAGAGCCGATAAACCAGTACGGCATTGACGGCATGTATCAACAAATTGGTCAGATGCCAGCTAAACGCATTTAATTTCCAGATCTTGTAATCCAGCGCACAGGTCAGCCAGGTCAGCGGTTGCCAATGGCCGTAACGAAACGTTGTGCACATCCATTTCCAATGTTCGGAAGACAGGCTTGTATAATAGGGGTTTTCAACATACAGCGCATGGTCATCCCAATGCAGAAACCCTCCTCGCAAAGCCGGCAGAAAGAAAAGCATCGCCAACCCCGCGATCAGGAGCGGCCATAAAAAACGTTTCGAAATCAATTTCATGTCCATTGTTTTAATGAACTGTCACAATTCCCGCCAGTTCATTATTTTATCTATCCGTGCGGCATAAACTATGCTTATAATATACCGTTAACTTGCTCCCGGAGGCTGTATTATGAAAAACGCGTTTACTCTCATTGAAATTCTTATCGTCGTAGCCATTATCGGTCTCATTGCCGCTATTGGCATTCCGTCCTTTATCGGCGCACGTCAAGGCGCGGAAGACAACATGAAAGAAGTCAACATATCCGCGGTTAATGCCGCTAAAGAACAGTGGGCTATTATCAACAATAAAGCAACCGGCACGGCTGTGGTCTGGACCAACATTTCGGCGTATATCGGAAACAGTATCACCAATCAGTCGCAACTGACGATTGGCGGCAGCACAATCACCCTGAACCCCGTCGGCACCAGCGCCACCTATTAGAACTTTCCAATATTTGGAAACCCTGCCGTCATTTCTTCCAATGTTTGGAATAAATCGCTGACTCTGACGTAGTCAGTTCCGATGCTCGGAAAAAATTCAGGCATTCTTTTCCGAACATTGGAAAAACTCGACGAACCATCCGTCTCCAAGTAAAAAGAACCCGTGAAAAAGGAAATCATTCAGACCCTAAATGCCCCGGCTCCGGTCGGCCCCTACTCGCAGGCCGTCAAAGCCGGTAATATGCTCTACTGTTCCGGACAGATTCCGCTAAATCCATCCGCCGGAGCGATTCCTGAAGGAATCGACGCACAGACGCGTCAGGTGCTTAAAAACCTTGAAGCGGTTCTGAAAGCCAGCAGCGCGGATTTTTCAAACGTCGTCAAAACCACCGTCTTCCTCAAAGACATGAACGACTTCCCGATCCTGAACGCAATCTACGCCGAAGCCTTTGGCGAAGAGTTCGCGCCCGCCCGCTCCACCGTACAGGTTGCCCGCCTGCCCAAAGATGTCCTCGTTGAAATCGACGCCATCGCCGTTCTGTAACCCATGAAGGCGTTCAAAGCATACGATATCCGCGGCGTCTATGGACGCGACTTCGATTCTTCCAATGTTTGGAAAATCGGGTTTTTCCTGCCGAAACTTTTAAACGCGAGCACCGTTCTGGTCGGGCGCGACGCGCGCGTCAGCTCACCCGAAATGTTTGAAGCGCTCTGCGACGGCATCACCGCCGCCGGCGCAAACGTTGTTTCCGTCGGACAATGCACAACGCCCACCATTTACTTCGCCACCGCGACAATGGGCTTTGATGCGGCGGTCATGATTACCGCTTCGCACAATCCGCCGGAATACAATGGACTCAAAGTCTGCAAAACCGGAGCCCTGCCCGTCGACTATTCCACCGGCCTCGCCGAACTCGAGCAGATGATCTGCACCGATAGTATTCCCGCAGAGAAACAGGGAAAAGTTCGCGAAATCGATGTGCGCGGCGACTACCTCGACTTCCTCCGGCAATACCTCCCCGATCTCTCCAAACTCAAAATCGGCATCGACTGCTCTAACGGCATGGCCGCCCGGCTCATCAAAGAACTGCTCGGCAAAAAACCGAAATACATCTTCGATGACATCGACGGCACCTTTCCAAACCATCCCCCCAATCCACTCGAAGAGGAAAACTGCGCCGACCTCAAAAAACTGGTCGTCGATAACAAACTGGATATCGGCCTGATTTTCGATGGCGACGCCGACCGTGTGATGTTCGTTGACGAGCGCGGACGCTATGTCCAGCCCGACCTGATCACCGCCGTGCTGGCCGAATATTTTCTCTCCGATGAAAAAGGCCGCGTTTTGCATGACATCCGCACCTCCAAAGCCGTCACCGAACGGATCATCGAACTTGGCGGCGAGCCGCACATGTGGAAAGTCGGCCACTCCTTTGCCAAAATGAAAATGCGCGAACTCGGCTGTATCGTCGGCGGCGAGCTGGCGGGGCATTATTATTTCCGCGACTTCTTCAACTGCGACTCCGGCATTCTCACCGGACTGATTGTTCTCAGTGTCGCCGCCCGGCTCAAGGCCGAAGGCAAACCGTTTTCGAGTTGCATCGACGGCCTGATGCGCTACGCCAACTCCGGCGAAATCAACTTCCGCATTGAAAACAAAGACGAAGCCATCGCCGCGCTCGTCAAAAAATTCACGAGCGAAGAGAATCCGGCAGCAATTTACGACTTTGACGGATACCGGATTGAATTCGCCGACTGGTGGTTCAACGTTCGCAAGTCCAACACCGAGCCTTGGCTCCGCCTGCTCATCGAAGCCAAAGATCCGGCAACTCTCGCCGCCAAACGCGCCGCCATCGAAACGGTGCTGAGCGAATTTGTGAACCGGTAAACTCCACTGATCCGCACTGATTTCCGAACATTGGAAAAAATCTTTTCTATCAGAAGTTCTTAACGTAATTTCCAGCGCATGAAAGAACTGCTATCGATCTACGCCATCCTGCCCATTGTCTATTTCATGTACCGAGCCGGAGAACTCGCCGCCGAAAAAGGTTATCGTCCAGTAAAATGGCAACTTCGAGCGTATGCTACGGCTCTGTTCGGCGGTTTTACTCTACCATTTTCCATCTGCTTAATTTCATTACTGGTGAATTTCAAGATGCAGAATAAATCAATATTGGTTTTTTTCCTCGTCACTCTATACCTGATCGGCGTTCTTACTGCAGGGTTCACTCTCATTCCCCACCTGAAAGACCGGAAATCTCTAACAGGAAACAAAAGAGCCTATCGTGCGTACGACCTGAAAAACGCATTTTTATTTCCAAGAGTCATTCCGCGCGGCGGGTTCCTGTGGAGGACGATTTCGTACTGGATACTCATCTATCTGATCGCAGCACTACTTAAGCTTGTATCCTTACCTTTTCGCCAGTCTGCAATCGCAACGCTTCTCTTTGTAATTATTTCTCTCGGAGTCGCCTGCTTTGGATTGCTGTATTTCCTCTCTCACATCTGCATTCCACGAATCCGCGATGCCGGGTTATCCCGCGACACGTTCATACTATTATTTTTCCCCGGCCTCGGTCAGATTGCATTCCTCATGCTGCTTACCACACCAACCCGCACAACAGGTCGCTCATCCATCTGACTGTTCCAATCCTTGGAAGATTTTTTTCCAATGATTGGAAACCCAGATCGTTTCATGGTTAACTCTGCCGCATGACAAGCTTCGCCTACGCCGCCGAATTGAAAAAGACCTTTCGCTGTTACGGACATTTTTACCGTTTGCATGTGGAGGGGATTGAGCCGCAGCTTTGCCGGAGCGTGCTGGAGATTACGTCGCTTCCGCGCGAAGCGGTCGGCGCAAAAAGCGATCCAAATGATTTGTTCAGCGATTCCGCAGCAACGCGCAATCCGCCGGATGCGGTGGTGATTATGATGAACCCCGGTTCATCACGCCCGCTTGAAGATGGCGATACGAACAGCCTGCTAACGATGCCTTTGCCGATCGGTTTTCAAAAACCGCTCGTTCTAACCCAGCCGGATAACACGCAGTATCAGATTATGCGCATCATGGTTTCCAAACATTGGAAACATGTCCGGGTTCTGAACATCTCCGACCTGCGTGATCCGAAAAGTCCAAGCTTTATCGCTAAAACGAAAGTGTTGGCGGCCCTGCCTGGCGGCGACGCGCACAGTCTTTTTTCCAATGTTCGGAAAAATGAACGGGCGACGATGCTGCGCCGTAAGCCGGGCTCGCCGCTTATTCTCGGCTGGGGTCAGGACGCCGGTTTGATCCCGCTGGCAAAGCAGTGCCTTGCCTGCATTGAGGGCGAAGAAGTGATCGCCGTGCCCGCCGGAAACGATCCGGTGCTGACCGCGCATCCCAGCCCGATGCTTCAAAGTAAAAAAGAAGAATGGCTCGACGCTATTCTTGCTTCATTCTAATCTGTATTGTGCTCAATAAAAAACAGCCTTTTCATCTGATGGCGAAACCGTCCGGTCCCGATTGCAATCTGGCCTGTAAGTACTGCTTTTATCTCGAAAAAGAAGTCCTCTTCAACGAGCAAAAAGTCCATCGGATGAATGATGAGGTGCTTGAGGCCTACATCAAGCAGTACTGCGAATCGCAAAATACACCCGAGATTCTCTTTGCCTGGCAGGGCGGCGAACCGACCCTGATGGGCGTAGAATTTTTTCGGAAAGCCGTTGTACTTCAGAAAAAATATTCCGCCGGGCGCCCGGTGCAGAATGCGTTTCAAACTAACGGCACGCTGCTAGACAACGAGTGGTGTAAATTTCTGGCCAAAGAAAAATTTCTGATCGGCCTGAGTCTCGACGGTCCGCGCCACATCCATGACAAATTCCGTGTTGACCGCGGTGGCAAGCCGACTTTCGACAGAGTAATGAAAGCACTCAAGCTGATGAAATCACACCGGGTAGACTTTAACACGCTTACCTGCGTCACCCGTCAGAATGCACAGTATGCGGTGGAAATTTACAACTTCCTGAAAAGCACCGGCAGCACCTTCCTGCAATTCATCCCCATCATTGAACGCAAGCCTGATGATACCGCCGCGCGCCTCGGCCTGAAACTCGCGCTGCCGCCCGATCTCGCCGACGACGACAACGACGACCGCGTGATGCCGTGGACCGTTCAGCCAAAGCAGTACGGACAGTTTTTAATCGATATTTTTGAAGAATGGGTGCGTCGTGATGTCGGCAATGTCTTTGTGCAGATTTTCGATGTCATGCTCAACGGCTGGATGGATATGCCGCCGCCGCTTTGCGTCTTTGCCGAGCGTTGCGGCAGCGCTATGGTTATTGAACACAACGGCGACATCTATGCCTGTGATCATTTTGTCTATCCGGACTTCCTGATCGGCAATATTCTTGAAACACCGATGGCCGATCTGGCCACCTCGAGAAAGCAGCGGAATTTTGGTAACGACAAGTTTGATAAACTCCCCGATTACTGCCGAAAATGCGATGTATTTTTCGTATGCCACGGTGAATGCCCGAAACACCGCTTCATCACTTCCCCGACAGGGGAACCCGGTCTTAACTGGCTGTGCGAAGGCTACAAAATGTTCATGCACCACATCGATCCGTACATGAAAACCATGGCACAACTCATCCGCAGCGAGCGCCCCGCCGCTGATATCATGTCCATGATCCCGCCGAAAAAATAAGTTTCCAAGAGCCGAACTTCTTTGGCTTTTTTGGTTTGCCGGACATTTTAACAAGGAATACTCTCTCTCTTCCTTAAAAAGAGGCTGTATGAACTGCGAGTTAATTAAAAAATGTCCATTTTTTAACACATTGGATTCACAGGCTGTGAAAGTGTTAAAAGAAATTTACTGCATAGGAAATCCCGCCATCTGCGCGCGCTGGCAGGTCGCCAAAGCTGTGGGTCGCGAAAATGTTCCTCTGGATCTCACCCCGAATCATGACTACCGGGTTCAAGGGATCATTGAATCGGTTTTGTCCGGGCAATAAAATCGGCAACAGCCGTCGCAGGATGATGATAGCGAACTTGTTTTGAAGAATACCCGTACTGTACCGCCTGTTGCGGACACCAGTGAAAACAGGCATAGCATTGTTCGCAATGTCCCAGCCACTTCGGCTTACCGTCCGTCATCTCGACATTCTTTACCGGACAGATCTTTTCGCAGATTCCGCATCCGTTGCACTTGTCATCAGCGCGGAAAAACCGGTCGGCGCGCGGCATAAATTTCCGGAACAGCGGATAAACCGCCCGGCTTAGCATCCGCCAGGCGGCTGCCGATGTTTCAAACTTCCCGCGCGGCGATTGCTGAAGCTCCACAGCAATCTGTGTTATTTTCTCTTCGGCAGCATGGTTGATCTTCTGCTGTTTTCCCGGTTCCGGCGCGCCGCCGAACGGCGGATAGTTTTCCGGCATCTTAACACCCCATCCGGCAGCCAGATCAAGTTCGCGCTTTTGCAATAGACTCCGGAGTGTCGACAGCGTTCCGCCCATGTTACCGGCATACGTAACGACCGAAAAAATGTACGTGCCCGGCGCGGCGTTGAGCCTTTCGATAAACCGGACAACCAGCGAGGGCGGCCCCCAGGCGTAAACCGGAAAAACCAGCCCGATGCGCTCCGCCGGCGGCGGAGATTTTTGCCACTCCCTTCGGTCGTTGCCCCGCAATAACGGGGCCTCTCTCGCTTCGCTCGGATCCAACCATTGGAACATCGGAATTAGTTCGGTGTCGCCGCACTGCTTCGCCAGCTCTTTGGCAACCGCCAGCGAATTTCCCGTTCCAGAGAACCAGTAGATTATCGTCTTCATCATTCCTCCTTCCACTGCGTGTTCTACATCCTTTTCCTATCAACTCAGCACCGCATCAAGTAACGCTTTAGCGAAAACATCCTTTGGCGAACAACGTCGGTAAACTCCCGCCTGATGACAAACAAAGTCGCGGCGTTCCAGCTTATCCAAATGACGA
The DNA here is from genome assembly GCA_041674365.1 of Kiritimatiellales bacterium. GTDB lineage: Bacteria > Verrucomicrobiota > Kiritimatiellia > Kiritimatiellales > Tichowtungiaceae > Tichowtungia. Next base: position 13,497 of record JBAYVX010000017.1, read on the forward strand.
AACAGCGCCGCTCGCGACATTCCGGTTTTTTTTTGAAGCATCTCGAAACTTCCGCCGGCATTATCGATAGCCCTCACTACTTCAATTCGTCGGCCATGCGAAAATCCGGTTGCTTTCCATATCATTTCAGAAGCTGGAACGCCTTGTGAAAAACATATCCTTATTGCGTTCAAAAAACGGGAGGGAAACCCATCTGGAAAAACAGGTTCTGCACGGTAGATCACATTCATTTCTTTTCTTCGGAAGGAAATAAGACCGCTGGCATAAAGTACTTTAAGCTGATTGCTCGTATTGGTTCGGGACATACCGCTTTTGACTTGCGCATCGGACACACACAACTCCCCATTCTCAAACAAAAGTTGCAATAACTTCAACCGGGGCTTATTGGCAATAACCCTGCATAAATTCCATAATGATGGACTGTTTTTCATATTTGTCACTTTCAATAGTCCCATACGTTTAAACGTATGGGACTATCCAATAAAAACAGTGGTATTAAAATGATTTTTGTTAAATAAAACTACTTCCCCCTCAATAGTTTTTTGACGGCACCCTCAATCGCCTTGCGCTCTTCGCGGACGGTTTCGACGACGGCTTTCGCGCGGTCTTTGAGCAACTCCCAATCAATGCCGAGCGGCGCGCCGAGGTGCGTCTTCTTCTCAATCGCCTTAACCGGATCCATGTTCGCCAGCTCGCCGAGGTGTTCTTTGACGCGATGATAGGCATCGCGGAACGGCATCCCCTGTCCGACCAGCTCGAGTGCACGGTCGGTGGCGAAAACATCCGGAGTAAATCCGGCCAGCAGCTTTTCTTTGTTCACGCGGATCGCTTGAATAAACGGCGACAGCACGCGCAGGCAGGCACGAGTCATGGAAATTCCTTCCATGAACGGTTCCTTGGCGTCCTGCAAGTCGCGGTTATAGCCGCCGGCCGAGCCCTTGATCAGATCGTACACGGCGATTTCGCAGGCCTTCACCCGCGTGGCGCGGGCGCGCACCAGCTCGATGACATCCGGATTTTTCTTCTGCGGCATAATGCTGCTGCCGGTCGTCAATTCGTCCGGGAGCGTGAAGTAGCCGAACTCCGGCATAGTGAACAGCATCAGATCCTGCGCCATGCGCGAGAGCGAAAGCATCACCTGACTCATCGCACCGAGCACAATAGATTCCAACTTGCCGCGCCCGTTATTGGCGTAAAGTACCGTGTGTGTCGGACGGCTGAATCCCAGCAGATCGGCCGTCAGTTCGCGATCAATGGCGAGCGGCACGCCGTAGCTGGCGGCCGAGCCAAGCGGACACTGGTCGTTCAGTTCAAAAGCATTCACCAGCATCGCGCAGTCGTCGAGCAGGCTTTCCGCGTGCGCGGCGGCCCACAGACCAACGGATGACGGCATGCCCGGTTGCATGTGGGTTCTTCCAACCATTGGAACTTTTTCATTTTTCTTCGCGAAGGCCAGCAGCGCGGAAATCAGTGCGGCGGCTTCATCGAGCGTTCCGAGGATCTGTTCGCGGGCATAGAGGCGCAAATCGACGGCGACCTGATCGTTACGGCTGCGGCAGGTGTGAATTTTTTTGCCGAGATCGCCCAGCTTTTCGGTCAGCGTCCGCTCGACCGCCAGATGAACATCCTGGTCGGCGAGACGGATCTTAAATTTGCCCGCGTCGGCCAGCGCGACAATTGCATTGAGCTCCTGGATCACTTTCTTGCGCTCAGCGGCGGTGATAATGGCGGGCTTCATTTTTGAAAGCATCGTCACATGGGCAGCAGTACCGATGCAGTCGGCCTGAATCAGATTCATATCCAGCTCCACATCGCGCCCGGCCGTAAACGCCAGCACTTCCTCGTTAATCGTCCCCACCGTCGTTTTTTGTGTTTTCATAAATTCGATCCTTTTCTTTTGATTTCTACCGCACCACGGCCGTCGAGCTAGGGTGCCATGATATAACGTCATTGTTTGAA
>JBAYVX010000018.1:0-15195 GCA_041674365.1 Kiritimatiellales bacterium
CCCGCGATCTTGGCGATGGCATACGGCTCGTTGGTCGGCTCCAGCGGGCCGGTGAGAAGAGCCTCTTCTTTGATCGGCTGCGGCGCCAGTTTTGGATAGATACAGCTCGAACCAAGGAAGAGCAGTTTTTTGACGCCGTGTTTATACGCCGCATGGATCACATTCATCTCGATCATGATATTTTCATAGATGAACTGTCCGCGATAGGTGTTGTTGGCTTGAATTCCACCGACTTTCGCCGCCACCAATACCACAACCTCCGGCTTTTCTTTGGCAAAAAATTCCTCGACCGCCTGTTGGTTCATCAGATCCATTTCGTCAATGGAACGCCCGATCAGATTGGTATATCCGTGGCGTTCAAACGCCCGCCAGATTCCGCCCCCGACGAGGCCTAGGTGGCCAGCGATGTAAAATTTCGAATCTTTTTTCATATTTTTTCCAACCGCGAATGAACGCTAATTAACGCGAATCAACTCCAATTTTACAAAATCATGGACGACAAAATCATTAAACATGCGGGGAAATAAACGAGCTGATTTAAAACAGCAAACTCACACAAAAATTTATTTTCAGTTAATTTCTCTACTTTAAATCAATCCCTGCATTGCAGGGCTGCGTCGGTATGCCGGAGCATCATTTCATTCTGCACGTATTTTATTAGCGTAAATTCGCGTCCATTCGCGGTTAACTTTCTCAAAATCCTTTGGAATACGGAGCACCATCGAGGATTCTAAGATCCCCCTCCGTCATAATTTTGACGAGTTCGGCAAATTTAACTTTCGGTTCCCAGCCGAGTTGTTTTTTGGCCTTGGCCGGGTTGCCAAGCAGCTGCTCAACTTCCGCCGGGCGGTAGTAGCGTTCATCCATGCGAACAACGATGTCGCCGTTCGCTTTGTTTTTGCCAACTTCCTTGACGCCTTCGCCCTCCCAGACGATTTCGATGCCGACATGACCGAATGATTTTTCGATGAATTCGCGGACGGTATGCATTTCGTTGGTAGCAACGACGTAATCGTCCGGCGTGTCCTGCTGGAGCATCATCCACATCATTTGAACATAGTCGGGTGCATACCCCCAGTCGCGCAACGCATTGATGTTGCCCATATAAAGGCATTTCTGCTGTCCGCGGGAAATGCGGGCAACGGCCATGGTGATCTTGCGCGTGACAAAGGTTTCGCCGCGGCGCGGCGACTCGTGGTTGAAAAGAATTCCGTTGCTGGCATGCAGGCCATATGCCTCGCGATAGTTTTTAACAATCCAGAAGCCGTACTGCTTGGCGACGGCGTACGGCGAACGGGGATAGAACGGAGTAGTTTCGGTTTGTGGAACCTCCATCACCTGACCGTACAGCTCTGACGTAGAGGCTTGATAGAACCGGCATTTCACGCCGGTTTCACGAATGCCATCAAGCAGCCGAAGAGTTCCTATTCCATCCACTTCAGCCGTGTATTCCGGTACTTCAAAGGAAACCTGAACATGCGACTGCGCACCAAGGTTATAAATTTCCGTCGGATGAATTTTTTCAATCAGCCGGTTGAGGTTACTGGAGTCGGTTAAGTCCCCGTAATGCAGGAACATTTTCACCCCGGTTTCGTGCCGGTCTTTGTACAAATGGTCGATCCGATCCGTATTGAACGAACTCGACCGACGGACAATGCCATGCACTTCATAGCCTTTATCGAGCAACAGCTCAGCAAGATACGATCCATCCTGTCCGGTAATTCCGGTAATTAATGCTTTTTTCATGAGCAACCTTTGGTTGGGTTAACAGTTATCAGTTCAAAGTTATTGGTTATTTGAAACAGCATCAGCCGATAATGCCGTCTGCCCGCAACTTCTTAATGATTGCATCAACCGACTGTTCGGCGGACATCTCCGCCGTCGGCAGAACCAGCTCCGGTTTTTCCGGGGCTTCGTATGGATCGGTGATTCCGGTGAACTGCTGGATCTCGCCCGAGCGGGCTTTTTTGTAGAGACCTTTCGGATCGCGTTCTTCACAGATGTCGATCGGCGTGTTGACGAATACTTCGACAAACCCGTCACCGACGATCTGCCGTGCCTGTCGGCGGTCGGTAATGTACGGAGAAATAAACGCCGTAATGACAATGACCCCCGCATCATTAAACAGGTGCGCGACTTCTGCGATGCGCCGAATATTTTCGGAACGGTCTTCAGCGGAAAACCCGAGGTCGCGGTTGAGACCGTGACGGACATTGTCGCCATCAAGAATATAACAGACGTGGCCCATATCAGTCAGCTCGCGCTCAAGTTGGCGCGCGATGGTCGACTTACCCGAACCACTCAGTCCGGTCAGCCACAGTGTGGCTCCCTTCTGATTCAACAGCTTCTGCCGATCTTCGGCAGAAACCAGACTGTCACTCTTGACAATATTTTTGCTGACCGGCGACGATGATTTCGGGCCGGACACGACCCGGTCAACGATCATTCCCGCACCAATTGTGATATTGGTCATGCGGTCGATAATGATGAAGGCTCCGGTCTGCCGGTTTTTTTCATAAGGATCGAACGCGATCGGGCGGTGCAAAGTAATCTGTACCCGGGCAATTTCATTCAACTCAAGCGACGTAACCGCGTCTTTCTGGCGATGCATCGAATTGACGTCCACCTTATAGCGAATGTCGGCCAGTACACCGGGAACTATGTTGGTGGTTTGTTTGATCAGATAAGACCGTCCCTTTTGCGCAGGGGTCTCGTGCATCCAGACAACCATTGCCTCAAATTCATTGCCGACATGCGGCAGGTTATTCACCGGCACCAGCATGTTGCCGCGCGAAACGTCGATTTCATTCTCAAGCGTAACCGTAACGGCCATCGGGGCAAAGGCCTCGCCGACTTCTCCGTCCGGCCCGTAGATGGATTTGATTTTCGAAGTGCGGCGCGACGGTAAACTCATCACGGCATCACCAACCCGCATGATGCCGGAAGCAATCGTTCCGCTGAATCCGCGAAAATTCAGGTTAGGGCGCAATACGTACTGCACGGGGAAGCGCATATCGACGAGGTTGCGGTCGGCCGAAATATTGACGTTCTCCAGATGATGCAGGAAGGTCGGTCCGTCGTACCAGGGCATTTTATCTGATTTTTCGACCACGTTATCGCCCTTGAGCGCAGACATCGGAATGAAATGAATGTCAGTGAAGCCAAGCCGGGCAACGAAGCCGTTGTAATCATTACGGATTTTTTCAAAGACCGCTTCCGACCAGTCGATAATATCCATTTTATTGATGGCAACGATCACGTGTTTGATGCCGAGAAGGGAACAAATAAAGCTGTGCCGCTTTGTTTGGGTAATCACCCCGTACCGAGCGTCGATCAGAATCACCGCCAGATTGCAGGTTGAAGCTCCAGTTGCCATGTTGCGGGTGTACTGATCATGCCCGGGCGTATCGGCAATAATGAACTTGCGCTTATCAGTTGAAAAATAACGATAGGCCACATCAATGGTGATCCCCTGCTCGCGCTCAGCCTTCAGTCCATCCGTCAGCAGCGCCGGATCAAAATCATCGCCGGTTGTGCCGTGCACTTTTGAATCTTTTGTAACGGCAGCCAGCTGATCTTCATAGATCATGTGGCTGTCGTACAGCAGGCGACCGATCAATGTCGATTTGCCGTCATCCACGGAACCACAGGTCAAAAAACGCAACAGGTCTTTTTCTTCGTGACGACGCAGATACCCGGTGATGTCGCCCCGGATGAGGTCTTCTTCCTGAACTTTATAATTGGTTGTTTTTTCTGTCATGATGTCCTCATCTGCAAAGCGCATAGAGCATGGCGCAATCCGTTATGCGCGCAGGGTTTTCTTAAAGTTTTGAATTTTCCGGCATTCTTCGTCCAGCGCCTCAAACAATTCCTGCCGGGCTTCTTCTGAAATCAGATTCCGACGGCAGAAAACGATGAGCATATTGGCATCTTCAAAGCATGATCGTTTGGCAAAATTCAGAAACTGAGCAAATTCTTTATCTGAATCTGATCCGGATCCCTCCGCAATGTTATTTGAAACACTTAATGCGGCTCCGCGCAACTGTTCGGCAAAACGAAACTTTTTCTGCGCCTCCAGTTCGTCTGCGATATCCAGCAGACGATCCCCGATCTCAATCGCTCTCTGCCAAATCTCCAAATCCTGAAATCTAAACTTTGCCATCGGATTCTTTCCCATGCTCTCTGCGCCATGCGCTCTGCCTTCTGATCTTCGATCAGAAGTACCCATCCTTCTTCTTCTCTTCCATCGAGGCGGCACCGTCATAGTCAATCACACGGCCCTGACGCTCGGAGGTCGTGGTGAGCAGCATTTCCTGAACAATCTCTTCGAGGGTTTCAGCTTCGGATTCCACCGCCCCGGTCAGTGGGTAACAACCGAGTGTGCGGAAACGCACTTTTTTCATCATCGGCTTTTCGCCCGGCTTCAAATCCATCCGGTCGTCATCAACCATGATCAGCGTCCCGTTGCGTTCCACTACCGGGCGTTCGCCTGCAAAATAAAGCGGAACAATCGGAATCTGCTCGCGGAGCAGGTAGAGCCAGATATCGAGCTCGGTCCAGTTGGAGATCGGAAACACGCGGATCGACTCACCTTTGTTTACTTTAGCGTTATAGAGGTTCCACAATTCTGGACGCTGATTTTTCGGATCCCATTGATGGAACTCATTGCGAAAGCTGTAAACCCGTTCTTTGGCGCGGGATTTTTCCTCGTCGCGACGGGCCCCGCCAAATGCGGCGTCAAACCCATAATGGTTCAGCGCCTGCTTTAATCCGTCGGTTTTCATCACCTGCGTGTGTTTTTCCGATCCGTGCGTAAAGGGGTTCATGATGTCTTTGCCATCCGGATTGATCCAGACCTTAATATCAACCTGATATTTTTCGGCCATCAGTTCGCGGAATTTATACATTTCACGGAACTTCCACTGCGTATCGACATGCATCAGCGGGAACGGGATTTTCCCCGGCGCAAAGGCTTTGTGCGCCAGATGCAGCATCACGGATGAGTCTTTCCCAATGGAATAAAGCATCACCGGATTCTGAAACTCCGCCGCCACCTCGCGAATGATGTGGATGCTTTCCGCTTCAAGCTGTTTCAAGTGAGATAAGTTGTACCCGGACATAATTTACTTCCTTTATCTCTTCACAATAAAAAACGGATTCCGCAGATTCTCTTTATTGTAGTGCAGCGGTTCGTTCGTGCCGTATTGCATCACTGTGCCGCCGGACGCTTCGACGACGGCCTGCGCGGCGGCCGTATCCCATTCCATCGTCGGCGCAATGCGCGGATAAACATCCGCAAGCCCTTCGGCCACCATGCAAAGTTTCAGTGAACTGCCGCTCGAAACCAGCTCGACGGCCCCGTACTTCACCTCCAGTTCCTCAATAAACTTTTTGGTTTCTTCATTGCAATGGGAACGAGAGGCGACGACGCGAAGCGGGGCCGTGCGTGGCGCATGGAGCACGGGGCATGGAACTGCTGATGCTAAAACTTCATCGACCGATTTCCCGGTGCAGTTGTCAGATCTCCATGCGCCATGCCCTTGGCTCCCTGCCTGCAAACCATAGTAAATGGTTTGCAGTACCGGCGCATAAACCACGCCCAGAACCGGGCGCCCGTTTTCGATCAGCGCAATATTGACGGTGAACTCGCCGTTTTTCTTGATGAATTCTTTGGTTCCGTCGAGCGGATCGACCAGCCAGTATTTTGTCCAGCCTTTGCGCTGCGCATACGGAACCGCTTTGCTTTCTTCCGAAAGGATCGGCAGGCCGAAAGATTCCAGTGCAGCGCAAATGATATGGTGCGCCGCTTTATCCGCCTCGGTCAGCGGAGAGCGGTCATCTTTGTATTCAACCGAAAAGTCACGGTCGTAAATCTGCATGATCGAAGAGCCCGCGTCGAGTGCGGCTTGCGCCGCCGTGGTCAGGAGCGCAGTCATACTTTAAAATATTCCTTATACCACTTCACAAACACGGGAAGTCCTTCGGAAATCGGAGTGGAGGGATCATAGCCCAGCTTTGCCTGCGCTTTAGAAATGTCGGCAAACGTGATCGGCACGTCGCCCGCCTGCATTGGAAGCATTTCCATCTTCGGCTTAACGCCCAGAGCGGCGGCCAGTGTTTTGATAAAGTCCATCAGGTTTTCCGGCTTGCTGTTGCCCAGATTGAAAATTTCGTACGGCTCCAGCCCATCGGCAAACAGCGCGGCTTTCACACCGGAAACGATGTCCGTGATGTAGGTGAAATCGCGTTCCATCTTTCCGTTGTTAAAAACCTGAATCGGGTTACCCTTCAGCATCGCTTCGGTGAACAGCCAATAGGCCATATCCGGGCGTCCCCACGGGCCATAAACTGTAAAAAAGCGCAGGCCGACCGTTTGCAGTCCGTACAAATGCGTGTATGTGTGACTCATCAGCTCATTGGCTTTTTTCGTCGCGGCATACAAGCTGACTGGATGGTCGACCGGATCGGATTCGCTGAACGGCACTTTTTTGTTTCCGCCGTAAACGCTGGAGCTGGACGCATAAACCAGCCGTGGAATTTTTGCGTGGCGGCAGGCTTCGAGAATATTCAGGTGCCCTTCCAAATTGGACTTCTGATAGGCCGCCGGATTTTCGAGGGAGTAGCGCACGCCAGCCTGCGCCGCCAGATGGCAAACCCGGTCGAACCGGTTTTCTTTAAATAAAGTGGCTAGCAATTCGACGTCCGTCAGACCGCCTTCAACCGCTGTATATCCTTTACGCCCTTCCAGCCGGGCGCTGCGCGCTTCTTTCAACGAAACATCATAATAGTCGTTAAAATTATCGAGGCCGACCACTTCATGGCCGTCATCCAGCAGCGACTCGGCCACGTGCATGCCTATAAACCCCGCAGCACCTGTGACGAAAATCTTCATTTTTCTAACCCCGGAACAAGCTTCCGCCCTCGGTCATTCAGGGATTTTTCCCTGAAACCTTCCATTCTGTTTTCAACTGTGTATTTCGCAGTCAAATGCGAAATTCTATCTCACGCAGCAACAGGCTCCAGTGCCTCCATCGGCACTTCCGCCTCTACTGCAGTTCCCATCAGCTCCATCAAAATTTTCACCCGCTCGCCGCCCGGCAACACCTGCCGAATCAAAACCTGCAATCCACGCATTGCACCATCAACCATCACAGCCGAATCGCCAGCTTTGAGCTCTGATTCAGGGATGATTACCGTGCCATCCATCTCGTTGCGCAGCATTTCGACCACGTACTCCGGTACCTGTGCACATTCATTGGCAAAACGAACCAGACCACGTACTCCGACCGTGCCGGAAACGGCGCGAACCATCGCATTAAAATCAAACCGGGCGAAAAGATAGCCGGGAAACAGGGCTTCATCGAACCAGACTTTCCCGCGCTTCGTGTTTCGCCGGAAGCGGATCCGTGGACAGAATACCTCGACACCTTCCAGCCGTTTAAGCTGACCGACGGCAATATGCTCACGCTTGGTTTGCGTGCGGATGCAGTACCACGGGAACAGACTGGATTGGGGTTCCTTCATTATTCAGCCTTAATAAAATTCAAAGCAAAAGGCAGAAGTGCGTTAGCGCGCTTCTGCCATCCCTGCAACCGTTCGATCCGTTCGGCAATGAATTCCTTTCGTCCCGGCTCTTCCTGTCCCAGCAGTTTTTCAATCCGCGCCATCCGGTCTTTTCTATTGTCCAGCTGCGGGCGAATCTGCTCGTTCACAAAACCAGCCACAATTCTACGCAACCCGGCCTCCGCCGTAAAGAAATCCCTCCGGTCGCCTGCCACATAAACCGGATTGACCGCGCCGAACGATCGTAAAATTTTAAGTCCTTGGCTGGTAGAGCCTTTACTGATGTTTAGTTTGCGCATCAGATCGTCGATACACATCGGTTCCGGAGAAATAAAAAGGATGCCGTAGAGCTCGCCAACCGAGCGCGGCAAACTCAATACGCCGGCAATGCGGACAAAAATGTCGATGACCTCTTTTTCGAGTTCCGAAAGTGCTGTGTGCATAAACACTCCCCCTTGAAATTCAGATTGTTCAGAATTTAATGAACAAACTGGATTTTGGCAAATTAATTCATTGTCCATTTCATTGAACTCAACCCATATTACGCTTCCGCCTTTTGAATTTTATTAATTCAGACTTCCAATGTTCGGAACATTTTCTCCAGCTTTTTCCAACCATTGGAAAACCTGTCCGATGGAAAATCTGTCCGAGCCGTGAAACGAACTTTCTGCCAACTCGTCACCCCCATACCCCATTCCCCCGGATTTGCCCTTGACCCTCCCCTGCCGGAAGCGTAAATTCCCCGCTTTGCAGTTGGTCTTTGGATGGAGAGTGGGCCCCCGGTCCGCTCTTTTTTGCTCCAAGGCCTTTGTTGTTTTAGTTTTTTGAAATCGGAGGGGACGATGAACAGCGAACTGAGTGCCGTTGTGGAATACATGGAACGCGAGCGCGGGGTTGACCGCGAAACCATTATTGAGGCAATTGAATCCGCTTTGCAGAATGCCGCTAATAAGAATATGGCTGACGCCGAAGATCTGCGTGTTGAAATCGACCGTCATACCCTTGACATCAAAGCCTTTGCACGCAAAAAAGTGGTGATGGCCGTTGATGACCGCTATAACGAGGTCAGTCTGGCCGAGGCCCGTCGCACCGATCCGGACGCGCAGCTCGACGAAATGATCGAAATCGAGTCTACGCCGCGCAACTTCGGCCGCATTGCCGCCCAGACTGCCAAACAGACGATCCTTCAAAAAATCCGACAGGCTGAAAAAAGCCGTATTTTCGAAGACTATAAAAACCGTACCGGCGAAATCGTCACCGGCACTGTGCGCCGCTTTGAGCGCAGCACCGTGATTGTCGAGCTCGACCACGGCGCCGAAGGCGTAATGCCCTCTAAGGAACGCGTTCCGACCGAGGAATATGAGGTCGGCGAACGCGTTCGGGCGTATATCATTGCCATCAAAGAGCGTGAATCCGGCCCGGAAATTCTCCTTTCACGCGCCCACCCCGACTTTGTCCGCCGTCTTTTCGAACTGGAAGTTTCAGAAATTGCCGACGGCACCATGGAAATCCGCGGCATCGCCCGCGAAGCCGGCTACCGCAGCAAAGTGGCGGTGATTTCGCACGACGAACGGGTCGATCCCGTCGGCGCCTGCGTCGGTATCCGCGGCATGCGCGTCAAAAATATCGTCCGCGAACTCAACGGCGAAAAAATCGACATCGTCCGCTGGAGCGACGACATCAAGACACTCGTCGTTAACGCACTGGCGCCCGCCAAACTAAAAAATGTCGAAGTGGACGAGCCGACGCATACCGTTACCGTCACAGTGGAAGCCGACCAGCTCTCACTGGCCATCGGCAAACGCGGCCAGAACGCCCGCCTCACCTCCAAACTGATCGGCTGGCGCGTTGACATCCAGAAGGATGAAGAAGCCATGAATTTCGAAGAACGCGTTGCGGCCGCCGTACACGGTCTGGCGGCGGTTGAAGGTATCGGCGAAGAATGGGCTGAAAAACTGGTTTACGCCGGCTTCCTCACCATCGAAGGTGTTATGGCCGCTGATTTATCCGATCTCGAAGAAATCGAGAACGTCACCCCTGAACAGGCGCAGGTTCTCTGGAACGCTGCGGAAAAAGCCTACACGGCAAAACATGGTGAAATTAAAGAATGAGAGTACACGAACTAGCCGTTGATTTAGATGTAACCGTTGAAGAGCTGCTTGATATCCTCAGCGATGTGGAGATCAAAGCGGAAGACGGAGAGAGCCTGCTTGCCGACAAAGAAGTCGCCGTTGTATGCGACGAGCTCGGCTTCGCTTCCATCGAAGAGGCCCGCGCCGCCACAGCGGCCAAGACCGCTCCTGCCGCTGCGAAGGCCACGCCAAAAGCCGCAGAAGAGCCGGATGCAGAAGAACCTGCCGAAGAAACTTCCAGCATTCTCGCATTTACCAAGCCGCAGATCGCCGTCAAAGATCTGGCTGAAAAAATGGATCTGAAGCCCAATCAGCTCATTGCCGAGCTGATGCGCATGAATATCTTCGCCTCGATCAATCAGGACATCGACATCAAAATCGCCAAACAGATCGGCGAAAAACACGGATTTGTCATTGAGCTGAAGAAAAAAGAAAAACCGCAGCCCAAACAAGCAGAAGCAGTGCCGCATAAACCGGCTGCACCGGCTGAAAAAGACCGGCCTGAGGATATCGAAATCCGTCCGCCGATCGTCACGTTCATGGGTCATGTTGACCACGGAAAAACCTCGCTGCTTGACCGCATCCGCAACACCAAGGTAGTCGCGGGCGAATCCGGCGGCATCACTCAGCATATCGGAGCCTACACGGTCGATATGGATGCGCGCCAGATTACCTTCCTCGACACGCCTGGCCACGCCGCCTTCACTGCCATGCGTGCCCGCGGTGCTAACGTTACGGATATCGCCGTACTCGTCGTCGCCGCCGATGACGGTGTCATGCCGCAAACGATTGAAGCGATCAAGCATGCCAAGGCTGCGGGGGTTTGCATCATCGTCGCCATGAATAAGATGGACTTATACGGCACCAATCCTGACCGGATCAAACAGCAACTCAATGAGCACGGCGTAATGGTTGAAGACTGGGGCGGAAGCATCGGCTGTATTCCCGTCAGTGCCACCACCGGCACGGGCATTGACCAGCTGCTCGAACGCATCACGCTCGAAGCTGAAATGCTCGAACTCAAAGCCAATCCGCACAAAAAAGCCACCGGTTTCGTGATCGAAGCCCAGATGGAATCCGGCATGGGCCCCACTGCAACCCTTCTTGTGCGCGACGGCACGCTCAAAGTCGGCGATAACGTTCTCTGTGGTGCCCAGTGGGGTCGTATCAAGGCGCTCATTAACTATCAGGGGAGCAAAGTCCGTACCGCAGGACCATCTCATGCCGTGAAATGTATCGGTCTGACCGGCGTTCCCGGCGCTGGCGAGGAATTCTCTGTATGCGCCAACATGGCCGAAGCCAAACAGCTTTCAGAAATGCTGCTGGCCGAAATTAAATCGGCTGACCTCAATCAGACCACCCGCAGTAAAATATCGCTCGACGATCTCTTCGGACAGGCCGGCGCGGGTGAAATCAAAGAGCTGAACGTCATCGTCAAATGCGACGTTCAAGGCTCCGTCGAAGCGATTGTCGGTTCACTCACAGGCATCAAGAGCGAAAAGGTGAAGCTGAAAATCCTGACCGCTGATGTCGGCAACATCACTACGAACGATGTTATGCTGGCCAGCGCTTCCAACGCCATCATTCTCGGCTTCCATATTGCCAAAGAAAACGGGGTCACGGCGGCGGCCAAAAAAGAAGGCGTCGAAATCCGCCTCTACAGCATCATTTACGAACTGCTCGAAGAAGTAGAAGCCGCCATGTGCGGACTGCTCGACCCCGAACTTCGCGAAACTTATCTCGGGAAGGCTGAAATCCGCGCCATCTTTGACATGGGCAAGCGCAATAAAGTGGCTGGCTGTATGGTCGTGGACGGCAAAATCACTTCGCGCGCCAGCATCCGCATCAAACGCGGGGCCGAGGTTCTTTATAAAGGAACCATCGGTTCGCTCAAGCGCTTCCAGGCCGACGCCGCCGAAGTGCACAACGGTCAGGAATGCGGCATCCGCCCCGACAACTTCGCCAACTTCCAGGAAGGCGACACCATCGAGGCCTACACCATCGAGAAAATCGCCCAGAAACTCTAAAGAGAAAGATGAGATATGAAGTATGAACTATGAAATTTGAATACTTCTTTCATCTTTCATAATTCATCTTTCATAGTTCTGTCATGTCCAGCGCACGCATCATCCGGGTCAACGAACTGCTCAAACGCGAAATCGCGGTTGATATTCCGCGCCTGTTTGCCAACAGCAATTTCGATACATCCGCCGTCACAGTTACGAAGGTCGCAACCGGCTCCGATTTACGCGACGCCACCGTCTATGTCTCCATCTTCGGCCACGAAGAGAGCCGGGAACGCATGATCCGTTTCCTCAATTCGCACCGCAAAGAAATCCAGTCGCGTATGAGTAAAAACGTCATTCTCAAATATACCCCGCGGCTTTATTTCAAATTCGACGACTCCATCGAAACCGGCGACCGTGTGCTCGGTATTCTTTCCCAACTTGATATTCCTGATGACGAGGACACAACGGATGCGTAAACGCAATTTTCTCCCTGACCCTGACGGGCTTCTCCTCATCGACAAACCAAAAGAATGGACCTCGCACGACCTCGTCGCCAAAGTCCGCAACCACTTCCAGCTGAATAAAGTCGGCCACGGCGGAACACTTGACCCGAACGCCACCGGCCTCGTCGTCCTGCTGATCGGCCGCGGCACCCGCGTTTCCGCCCGGGTCATGGGCGGTGATAAAACCTATGAAGGCGAAATCCTGCTCGGCGTCGAAACCAACTCGCAGGATACCGATGGCGAAATCACCTTCGAAAAAGATCCCACCGGCGTCACCGAAGAACAGCTCCGCGCCGAAATGAAAGCCGCTCTCGGCGACCAGATGCAGATGCCGCCGATGGTCTCCGCCATCAAAATGAACGGCGTGCCTCTCTATAAACTCGCCCGCAAAGGCCAGGACGTTGAACGCGAACCGCGCTTCATCCACGTTTATAAATTCGCGCTTAAAGAATTCAACCCGCCGCGGGTCACCTTTGAAGTTCAATCCACAAAAGGCACCTATGTGCGCACCCTCGCCCACGACCTCGGGCGGCGCCTCGGCTGCGGCGCCTGTCTCTCCGAACTGCGCCGCACGCAGTCCGGCGACTTCAGCCTTTCCAATGCCTGGAAACTCGATGACGTGCTCAAATGGGATCGCGCCGAACTTGCAAAAAATATGCTTTCTGTTAATCAACTGCCCTGATGCTGCACGTTAAAAACATCGAAGAGATTCCGCAAACGGACACGCCTGTCGTTCTCGCGATGGGTTGCTTCGACGGGGTGCACATCGGCCATCAGAAAGTCATTTCCACCGCCGTCGAACAGGCGCAGGCCTGCGGCGGAGAAGCCTGGATCTACACCTTCAATCCGCACCCGGCTAAAGTGCTCTGCCCAGACAAAGCCCCGGCGCTCATCAGCGCCCCGCCCTGCCGCATGGGGCAGTTTGAAGCGCTCGGCGTGCATGGTGTCATTGAAATCCCGTTCGATAAAACCATCGCGCATATTGAGCCGGAGGAGTTTCTTTCCAATCTTTGGAAAAATCTGCCGACTCTCAGCGGCATCGTCTGCGGCATCGACTGGTCGTTCGGTTATAAAGCCCGCGGAAAGTTTCAAACCTTGGAAACGTTCTGCAACGCGCACGGAATGACCGCTACCGCAGTGCATCCGGTGCTGTTCAACGGCGAGCGGGTTTCCAGTACACACGTCCGGCAGGCAATTCAGGCCGGAAATATCCCTTTCGCCGAACAGCTTCTGGGCCGCCCATTTTGTATTTTCGGTACCATCGTTAAAGGTCGCGGCATCGGTCGCAGCCTTGGATTCCCCACAGCTAACATTGAGCCGGAAAATGAGTTGATCCCTGCACCCGGCGTTTACGCGGCGTATACGAAAATTCAGAGTTCAGGGTTCAGAGTTCAGAGTTCAGAACAAAAGAACTGCGAACCGGAAACCGGGAACGTTGAGCTGCATCCCAGCGCGGTGTTCATTGGAACGCGAGCCACGTTTAACGACCATGAACCGGCCATCGAATCCTACCTGTTCGATTTTGATCAGGATTTGTACGGACAGCAGATTGAAGTCTGTCTGATAAAAAAGATCCGCGATATTCGTCCCTTCCCGTCTAAAAAAGTGCTCATTGAGCAGATTAAAAAAGATGTTGAGCAGATCCGCGGAATTTTAGCGGGCAAAAACTAATCCTCCCCATTCGCTGTCGCTGTCGCGCACAATCTCGCGCCCGCCGAGCTGCACAAACGTATCGGCCACGCCATCAAGTTCCATTTCGCGGATCCCGGTCAGCATCAGATATTTCCCCGTCACACACAAAAGTGTTGCAGCGTTGTCAATCAGCAGCGTCGAATAGATGTTGGCGCAGACGATGTCATATTTTTCGGCGGGCCAGCCGTCCGTAATGTCGTGCTGACGGAACGCAGTTTTTCCCGCCACGCCGTTGGCTTCCGCATTCTCCACCGAACACTCGACACAAACCGGATCAAAGTCAACACCCAGTGCCCGCTCAACATCCAGCTTCGCAGCAGCAATTGCCAGCACGCCGGATCCGGTACCGATATCGAGCATCGTCTTCGCGCCGCTCTGCGGGACAAACCGGTCGAGTTGTTCGAGACAGAACCGAGTCGTGAAGTGGTTGCCGGTTCCGAAGCTCAGCCCCGGATTAATCACCAGCTCAATGCGATCGCTCTGCCCGGCCAGCCACGGCGGAACAACGCGCAGCTTCTGCCCGATATCCATCGGTTTGAAATGCTTTTTCCAGCTTTCCGCCCATTCTTCGTCGGCATATTCGCGAATAGAGTTTCCAAAGCATGGAAAATGCTCCATCGCCCGCAGGACGATTTCCGCCTCGATCGTGTCATTAAAATAGATTTCGAGCGCACATTCGGTACCGCCCGGCTTTTTCAGCTCAACAACGGTCTTTTCGAGGTTCTCCGCCACCCAGTCACTGATCATTTCCGCCTCACTCTGCGCGATCATCAGTGTCAGAATTGCTCCGCCGTTTGCTTTTTCCGTTTTCATGTGCAGGGCTTATACCGTAAATTCCCCGCCAATGAAAACTGTTGTAGCAGAAACCGTGCTTTTGGGCCGCGAAGCATTTGAAACGCTTGGCGAAGTCGTCGTCATCCCGGACCGTCAAATCGGGCCGGAACATCTGAAAGATGCCGATGCGCTGATTATCCGCTCCAAAACCAAAGTAACGCCGGAATTGCTGGCTGGCTCAGCGGTGCGGTTTGTCGGCACCGCCACTGCAGGATTTGAACACATCGATTTTCAGGGTTTGGAAAAGGCAGGTATCGGCTGGTGCGCCGCACCCGGTTGCAACGCCGACAGCGTCGCCGATTATATGACCGCCGCGCTGCTTCATCTGCATATTTTCCAATGTTTGGAACTCAAAGGTCAAACCATCGGGATCATCGGCGTCGGACAGGTCGGCTCACGCGTCGCAAAGCGTGCCGAAGCACTCGGCCTGCGCGTTCTGCTCAACGACCCGCCGCGCGCCGC
>JBAYVX010000019.1:0-15165 GCA_041674365.1 Kiritimatiellales bacterium
AAAGCCCCTCTTCGCGGCGGGTTTTTGAAAACTCGACGATCAGAATGGCGTTTTTGCTGGCGAGACCGACGAGCAGAATGAGTCCGAGCTGCGCGTAGATGCTGAGCGACAGGTGCATGAAGAACAGCCCGATCAGCGCGCCGAGCGTGGCGACGGCCGTGGAGAGCATGACCGGCAGCGGAATGGTCCAGCTTTCATACTGCGCGACGAGGAAGAGGTAGCCGAAGACCAGCGCCATGGCGATCAGGATGATGGAGCCGCCGCTGGCTTTGGCTTCCTGATAGCTGAGCCCCGACCAGTCGAAGGTGTAGCCGGCCGGCAGATTTTCGTCCGCCACTTTGGTGACCAGCTTCATGGCATCGCCGCTGCTCATGAACGGAAGTGCAACCGCGGTGATGGCGGCCGAGGTGAATTTGTTGTAGCGGTCCACCGAGCGGGGCGCCAGCGCCGGCGTGATGCTGAGCACACTGCCGAGCGGAACCATCGCGCCGGTCCGGCTTTTCACGTAGAGCTTTTTGATGTCGTCGGCCTGATCGCGGAAGGCCAGATCGGCCTGCACAACAACCCGGTTGACCTGCCCTTCAAAGTTGACGTCGTTGACATAGCGCGAGCCGAAATAGCTCTGAAGCGTGGAGAAGATGTCGCTGACGGAGACCTTCATTAGCGAAGCTTTCACACGATCGACATTAAGCAACAGATGCGGCGTGTTGGCGGCGTATCCGCTGAACGCATACATCATGCCCGGTGCAGTGTTGAGTTTCATGAGAAAACTTTTCAGCACCGCGTCGAGTTTCTGCGGGTCGTTATCGCTGATGGCCTGCAGGCGGATGTCCATCCCGCCGCTCCGTCCGAGGCCCATGATGGCGGGCGGAACAAACAGATTGATCTGTGCGCCGGGAACGGCGGCCAGTTTGGCCTGCAACCGCTGCTGAATGGCTCCGGCCTTCAGGTCATCCGATTTTCTTTCCTCCCAGTTTTTGAGGCCGCAGACAAACAGACCGACGTTTTCACCGGCACCGCCGATGAAGCTGTGCCCGGTGACGGCAATCATAAAGGCCACGCCGGGTTCACTGCGGAGCGGCGTGACGTATTCGTCCATCAGCCGCTCCGTGCGCTCTAGGGTGGCGCCTTCCGGAAGCTGGATGGCGCCGAAGATCACGCCCTGATCTTCGTCCGGAAGGAACGAGGTGGAATTCAGGGAGGAGAAAAGCCAAGCCCCGCCGACCACCGCCAGCAGGATAACGGCTGTCAGAATCAGACGGCGGGCCAGCCGGGTGGCGGTCGTCACATAATGCCCGCGTACACGGCCCAACCCAGTATTGAACCAGCGCAGCGGGCCGTGCTGTTTGGGTTTGATGACCTGTAAAATGGTGGAGCAAAGCGCGGGACTGAGCGTGAGGGCGTTGACCGTTGAGAAGAGCACGGCGGCGGAAATGGCAACCGCGAACTGCTGGTAGATTCGCCCGACGATGCCGCCGACGAATCCGATCGGCACAAAGATGGCGAGCAGCACGAGCGTGGTAGCGATGACCGCGCCACTGACCTGCTCCATGGCTTTGATCGTCGCGGCTTTGTGATCGAGGTGTTCGTGCTCCATCAGATAGAGCACGCGCTCGACGACGACGATGGCGTCGTCCACCACGACGCCGATGGCGAGAACGAGACCAAAGAGCGTAAGCGTGTTGATGCTGTAGCCGAAGGCGTGCAGCACGGCGAAGGTGGCGCACAGCGATACCGGAATGGTGAGGGCCGGAATCAGCGTAGCGCGCCAGTCCTGCAGAAAGAGATAACAGACGCCGACGACCAGCAGGAAGGTAAGCAGCAACGTCATGGCGATTTCATTAATGCAGACCCGCACAAAGTTGGTGGCGTCGTACGGCAGGATATATTCCATATCCGCCGGAAACTGTTTGCTGAGCGATTTCATCCGGGCGCGGATGGCGTCCATCGCATCAAGCGCGTTGGAGCCGGAAGCGCGGCTCACCGCAATGGCCACGGCGGTTTCGCCGTTATAGCGGGCGCGGAAGGTGTAGTTGTTGGCGCCCTTCTCGACGCGGGCAACATCTTTCAGGAAAACCACCGCGCCGTTGTCACCGGTGCGGATGATGATGTTTTCAAAGTCCGCCGGATCGTTGAGACGGCCCTGCGCTTTGAGGATGTAGGTGACGTCACTCGAACCGTCGCCGGGCGCGCTGCCGATCGAACCGACCGAAGCCTGAATGTTCTGACTGCGGATGGCGGCCAGCACTTCGTCCGAGCTGATTCCCAGCGCGGAGAGGCGGTTGGAATCGAGCCAGACGCGCATGCTGTATTTCGGGCCGTACACATCCGCGCTGCTGACGCCGCGGATGCGCTCGAGCGCGGGCTTAATGATTTTGTAGGTGTAGTCGCTCAGCTCCAGTTCGCCGATCGTTCCTTTCGGCGAGCGCATCATCACGAAGCCGAGCATGTCGGCGGACTGCGTTTTGACAGAGACCCCCTGCTGAATCACTTCGGTCGGGAGCAGCGGCTGTGCCTGCGATACACGGTTCTGCACCTGCACCTGCGCGATGTCCGGATTGGTTCCGACTTCGAAGGTAACGGTCAGCGTATAGTTTCCGGAACTGTCCGCAGCCGATGACATGTAAATCATGTTATCCACGCCGTTGACCGAATCCTCAATCGGGCCGGCGACCGTATCGGCCAGCACTTCCGCGCTGGCCCCCGGATAGGAGGTACTCACAATAACCTGCGGCGGCGTGACCTGCGGGAACTGCGCAATCGGCAGCGAGGCAATGGAAAGAATCCCCGCCAGCATCAGAACGATGGAGACCACGCCAGCCAGCCGCGGGCGTTCAATAAATACTCTGGAAATCATGGGCAACCTCCGGTTGGTAAAAAATTCGAAGCACGAAGTTCGAAATCCGAAACAAGTCCAAAGCAGGAAACTCCCAATTCTTCAAACACAACTGTTTTTGATTTTGAATTTTTCATTTTCCTGCTTGTTTCGTGCTTCGAAATTCGGATTTAGAAATTTACAGGCGATCTCCGATCACCTGCACGGTTGCACCGGGGCGGGCTTTCTGAACGCCGTCCACAATGATCCGGTCGCCTTCTTTAAGTCCGAGCAGAACTGTCACGTCCGTGCCAATCTGCGCGCCGGTCGTGATGCGCGCGGTTGAAACCGCATTTTTTTCATCGACCGTCAGCACATAGGTTCCCTGCTGATCAACCAGCTGTGCTTTCTGCGGAATCTTGATCCCCTTTTCTGCGTCCTGATTCCGCAGCAGCGCAGTGACATAACCGCCGGGAACCAGCAGGCCGTCAGGGTTGTTGAACAGATAGCGCACGGCAATGGTGCCGGTTTGCGGATCAATCGCGTTGTCGTCGAAATCTTTTTTTCCAATGTTTGGAAGAACCGTGCCGCCCGGAAGCCGGGCCTGGGCAACCCGAATGCTTCCGGTTCCGGAAAGTTCCTGCTGACGGAATTTTAGATACTCACGGTCGGTCAGCGAAAACGTTACGCGGATCGGATCAATCTGAACGATGCGAGCCAATACACCGGAGGATGGCGTGACATAATTGCCTTTGGTCATCTGCACCGCACCGATACGGCCGCTGATGGGAGCTTTGATCTCTGTGTAATCCAGCGAAACTTTGGCAAGGTTGTAAGCGGCCTGCGCGCGCCGGAAATCGCTCTCGGCATTTTCCAGATCGGATTTTGAAATGCTGCGTGCATCGGCGGCTTTCATGCGATCATAGAGCTTTTGCGTACGGATCAGCTCGGCTTCGGCCGCGTCGGCGGTCGCCTGATAGGAACGCCGGTCAATCGTGAAGAGAAGATCACCTTCCTTCACCATGCCGCCTTCGGTGAAGTTCACAGAATCAATAGTTCCGGACACTTCACTGCGGATCATCACGTCTTCAATCGGATCAACCTTGGCGATGTACTCGTCCGCCGGTTGCAGGTTCGACTGGAGAACCGTCTGCACAACCACGGTTGCGGGCGGCATCGGCATTCCGCCCATTCCCGGACGACCGCCGGGCTTGCCGCCGAACATTCCGCGCAAAAACCATCCGGCCAGAATTGAAACCGCAACAACACCCGCAACCGTCGCTATTTTTTTCTTATTCATATCCCCGCCTCTTTCTTTAAAGCTCCGTTCATTATGCAATCAAACCCGTCCGCCGCAGCGGCAACCAAATCAATTTTCGGACACGCCCCCAGATAAATTTTACATAATCCGACCCAAAGTCCCGCCAGCGTGACCGCCAGCTGTCGCGGATCAATATCCGTCCGGAGCTGCCCCGAGATCGACGGTAAACGTAAAATAGCCGCCAGTTTTTCAAACGGGTCTTTCCGGATTTTATCGAGGATTTTGTGTGTCTCCGTCAGCAGTTCTTCTGACCACTCCATTTGAAACGCCATGAAAAATTCAAATTTTTTAAGCCGCTTATCTTCCGCCACCGCCCGGGTGTGTTCCAAAAATGCTGCGCGCAGTTCTTCCAACGACTGAATTTCAGTAAAATGCTGTTTTACCCGCTCTTCGCGAAGGTTGCAGAAGTAGTCCACCATTGCCGCTAACAACGCCGGCTTATTGTCGAAATGCCAGTAAACCGCGCCGCGTGTCATGCCGATCCGTTTAGCAATATCGCTGAATGTCGTGCGCGAATAGCCCTTCTCGCTGAACAGATCGAGCGCGGCAATCAGCACGCTTTCCCGCGTTGCCTGTGCATCCTCTTTGGTTTTTCTAGCCACAACACCTCCGAATTCCGGCCTGTTTATACATACATTCATGTATGTATATCAAGCCGGGAAATATATTTCTTTATATGAGTATTTTAAAAAAGGAAACCCCGCTGGCAGCGGGGTTTCCCAATGTTTTAAACTTTCGATTATTCGGCGTCCGGCGGCGGAGCTTTTTTGTATTTGGCGCCACCGGGCTGTTCCGGATGCCTGCCCTCCGGGCCTTTGAACGGTTCCCCGGCAAGAATCCGCTGGATCTGTTTTTCGATCCGGGCAGATTTGTTCGCATCGTAGTCGGCAATCCGTTTTTCGAGATTCTTCATTTCCTTACCGGCCTGAGCCAGCCGTCTCTTCTGTTCGGCCTGTATTCTGTCAGCAACTTCCGTGAGTTTGGTGCGAAGTTCGCTGACCAACGCTTCCTTTTTCACAGGATCTGTTTCGTTGCGAGCCGCTTCGCCGAGTTTTTTGAGGACTTCATGCATGGCTTTCATCTTTTCCTTCTGTTCAGAAGTAAGCTGTGGGCGTCCTTCGCCACTCAATCCTTTCCGATGCTGCATGTGCGGCTTTTCAGGCGCGGGTGCCGACACTTGCGGCGCCGCTTCCGGAGCCGAAGGAATCACCTGCGTCTGTTCATCCGTATTTTTGACGAACGGTTTTTTCCACCATGGAACGCTGTTTGTTTCTGCCGTAGCGATCCCGGCTGTAACCGAGCCGATGAGTATTACTGCCATCCATTTTTTCATCATCCCCTACCTCCTTCTGTTCACATCTCCATGCTGTTCAGTGAATCACCCGATATAGACGCTATCAGGGTTTCCAGTCTGCCCAGATCCTCTTCGAGCGGATCGTCCCACACGTCCACCCCCTCTGACGACGCAATGGCAGCGGGAACCGAAGAGGTCTGTTCTTCATGGAAATTCCATAAGCCGGTTACCAGAGTCAAACAGGCCGCGACGGCAAGCGCCGGCTTTAAAACCCTGTAAAAACCCGGAGATGATCGGTTTTGGCCGCGCAACCGGGCGGCGATTTTTACGAAAGTCCACGGTGAAGGTTCAAAGACCGGAATAAGGATAGATCTTTTCAGCCCGCCCAGTTCTTTACGCAACCGGCGAGCCTCATCTGAAACAGCCAATTCGCGGTTAAGCCGACGAAGCTGCCGCGGCGAAAGTTCGCCGGACTGTTCCAGCAACAGCCATTTTTCAATTTTTTTTATATTCATATCCCCGCCTCCTGCAACTCCCGGTATTCACCGGCCAGATCTTTCCGGAGTTTGGAAACAGCGTACTGCATCCGTGCCAGCGCGGTATTAACAGAGCACTTCTGGATTTTGGCGATCTCCTTGAAACTGAGGTCGGCGTGCATACGAAGCCAGAAAACCTCGCGCTGTTCGATCGGCAGCTGCGCGGCGGCGGCTTCAATTCGCAACCCCAGTTCGTGCCCGCCGGTTTCGTTGTCGGGGCCGAGCCGCGGCGAAGTCAGCTGTTCGCCAATTGAGACTCCGCCGTCATGCACCGGCGTATCGAACGACACCACCGGACGGCGTTTCCGGATGCGGTCAATCATCAGATTGTGGGCTATGCGGAACAGCCAGCTCAGCAGATTTTTTTGACGGTAACGGTTCATATTTTTAATCGCCCGAACCCATACTTCCTGAAAGATTTCATCGGCATCTTCGCGCCCCTCGGAAAACCGCAGAATAAAACCAAAAAGGGGCCGCTTATATTTTTCGACAAGCCTGCCGAGAGCTTCAGCATCACCTGCGCGATATTCTGCAAGAAATTTTGCATCGTCTTGATCCATCCGGATATTCTCTTTGTCGGTGGTTTTCATGGCATATAACGGGCTGAAGCGGCCTTTATTGTATCAACCTTCTGTTTTTTATAAAGAAATGCCTCCCTCGGCTTTACGGTTTACAGAATCGTACGGGTTCACTACCCTCCTGTCCCGAAGGAGGATATCTCATGCAACTGGAAAAACTGTCTGGAATTCTGATCCGAGCCTTCTGGCTGGGGATCCTGCTGCTGGCCTTCTGGGCCAATCTCTTTATCATCTGGAGCGTGAGGATGTATGTCAGCCATGCGCAATGGTTCACCCTCAGCTACCACGAGTTTGAGCTGTTCCAGTACGGGGCAATGATCTTCTTCAAACTCTGCCTGATCCTCTTCTTTCTGCTGCCCTGGCTGGCCATTAAATGGATTCAATACAGTAGAAAAACCGAAAATTGATCTTTCCGGCAGAACATCTCTCTGCAATCTGGAAAATGCGAAAATTACACGCATTGGCTTTTGACAACGGCGCAGCTCTACACTACCGTATGCGCTCCGTTTTTTAAAGGGCCGGTAGCTCAGTTGGTAGAGCATTTGACTTTTAATCAAAGGGTCCCGGGTTCGAGCCCCGGCCGGCTCACTCTTTAAAAACATTGGATATTCAAAAAGGCGGACTTGCATGACGCGCCCCAGAACACAAATCCCGTTCAACTGGCCGGAACCGCCCTTTAATATCGTGCTGGTAGAGCCGGAAATTCCGCAGAACACCGGTAATATTGCCCGGCTATGCGCCGCGACCGGCACCGTTCTCAACCTGATTGAACCACTCGGCTTCCAACTCACCGACAAAGCCGTCAAACGCGCCGGACTCGACTACTGGGACTCCGTCGAACTCCGCCGTTTTCCAAACCTTGGAACTTTTTCCGAAAAATTTTCCAAGGTTCGGAAGATTTATTTCAGCACTTCCGGAACGCACAGCTATACCAAGGTGAAGTACCGCCCCGGCGACTGCCTGATTTTCGGCAGCGAAAGCCGCGGACTTCCTTTAGAACTGCTCGAAGCGCATCCGGACGATGTGTACAACATTCCCATCAAGCTGGAAAATGTCCGCTCGCTCAACCTCGCCAATGCCGCATCCATCGTGCTCTACGAAGCATTACGGCAATGTAATGATTAAATCATTGAACATTGCGTCCGGCTGAATAGTCTCTTAACCGTAAACTCGTGCAGAAGGAGATTCATTATGGCAGGTATCGAAGTGATCAATCAGAAGGTGCGCGAACAAAGCGCGTTTATTCAGTCTCTCAAAACCGAAATCGGCAAAGTAATCATCGGACAGGATTACCTGATTGACCGGCTGATTATCGGAATGCTCTCCAACGGCCATGTCCTGCTCGAAGGCGTTCCCGGTCTCGCCAAAACGTTGACCGTCAAAACGCTGGCTGCCGCGCTGAAAACTTCGTTTCACCGCATTCAGTTCACCCCCGACCTGCTGCCCGCCGACTTAATCGGAACCCTGATTTACAACCCGAAAGAATCCGACTTCTTCATCAAAAAAGGACCGGTCTTTGCCAACATCATTCTGGCCGACGAAATCAACCGCGCCCCGGCCAAAGTACAAAGCGCCCTGCTCGAAGCCATGCAGGAACATCAGGTAACAATCGGCGACCAGACCTTTCATTTGCCCGAGCCCTTCCTCGTCATGGCCACTGAAAATCCGATTGAGCAGGAAGGCACCTATCCCCTGCCCGAAGCACAGGTTGACCGTTTCATGCTCAAACTCAAAATCGGCTATCCGACAATTGAAGAAGAACGCCGCATCCTCGACCGTATGGCGCGCACCGAAACGGATATTCCGGTCAATGCCGTGATCGATCCCGAATCCATCCTCAACGCCCGACGCATGATAGATGAAATTTACACCGACGATAAAATCAAGGACTACATCCTCAGCATCGTCTTCGCCACGCGCGATCCGGAAAAATACGGCCTGAACATCAAAGAATACCTGCGCTACGGCGCCAGCCCGCGCGCTACCATCGCACTCACCATCGGCGCGCGCGCCCATGCCTTCCTGCAGGGCCGCGGCTATGTCACACCGCAGGACGTCAAATCCATCGCCCCCGACATTCTGCGCCACCGCATCATCGTCTCCTATGAAGCGGAGGCCGAAGAGCTGACCCCGGAAATCCTGATCGACAAAATTCTGTCCGAAATTCCGGTACCATAACCGATCTGTCCTATCGCCTGATCCGACCGATCATGAATGCCACCAACCATAAAGAACTCCTGAAAAAAGTTCGGCGGATTGAGATCAAAACCCGTCACGCCGTCAACGACGTCTTTGCCGGGCGCTATCACAGCGTCTTTAAAGGACGCGGAATGGAATTCGACGAAGTGCGCGAATATTTTCCCGGCGATGACATCCGCGCCATCGACTGGAACGTCACCGCCCGCACCGGCGTGCCGCACATCAAGAAATTCGTCGAAGAGCGTGAAATGACCGTTATGCTGCTGGTCGATATCAGCGGATCGAACGACTTCGGCAGCAGCGGCCAGCTCAAGCGCGACCTCGCCGCCGAAGTCGCCGCCATGCTCGCCTTCTCTGCCACCCGCAACAACGACCGCATCGGCCTCATTCTCTTTTCCGATCAGGTCGAAAAATACATTCCGCCGCACAAAGGAACCGCCTCGCACGTTCTGCGCATGATCCGCGAAATTCTCAATCACACCCCGCAAAACTGCGGAACGGACGCACAACCCGCGCTCGACTTTCTCAACCACACCACCACACGCAAAGCCGTCACCTTCCTCATCAGCGACTTTCTCTTTCCGGCCAACTGCGAAAAGCCGCTCAAGATCACCGCCCGGCGTCACGACCTGATCGCCGTTTCGATCGCCGACCGCCACGAACAAAGCTGGCCGAAAGCCGGACTGATTGAATGGCGCGATCCCGAAAGCGGACTCCGCACGCTTGTCGACACCTCCAGCGCCGCCGTCCGCAGCACCCTGCTTTTAGCGCAGGAAGAACAGAAAGAAACGCTGCGCCGTACTCTGCGCCGCGCCGGAATTGACACCATCGAACTCTTTACCGGCGAACCCTACGACAAAGCCTTCATGAAATTTTTCCGCCAACGGAGCCGGAGAAGATGAAATCCGATATTCGCCATTTAATATGCGTCATTGGAATCCTGCTCCTTGCCGGATGCGGAAAGCAGGCAGAACCGCTTCCGGCGAATGGATTTGTCGCGCAGGCAAAACTGGATAAGCCGGCGATTTCAGTCGGCGATCCGATCACATTAACGCTCACCGCCCGCCATCCGACCGGAAGCACAATCGATTTTCCAAACATTGGAAACGGTAAGAAAATTGTCGTACGCGGCCGCTCCTCCGAAGATAAAGAGCTTCCGGCCGAACTGAAATCAGAAACAACCTATCAGCTGACCTCCTTCCGCATCGGCGACTGGCTTATCACCACCAATCCGGTCGTTTGCACATTCTCCAACGGCACACAAAAAGTACAATCGCTTCCTGAAGTGGTTCTGCATGTTCAAAGCTCCCTAAACGAAACCAACGCAACCAAACTTTCCGACATCAAAGATCTCGTCAAACCACCGCTGAGAATTCCCGGTACACTCCGGATTTTGCTGATCGTCGCCCTGATCGCGCTGCTGGCCGGACTGATTACACTGCTGTTCCTGCGCAAACGAAAAGCCGCCCTGCCGGAAACCCCGGTGATCCCGCCGCACGTCCTCGCGCGGCAGGCACTCGAAAGCCTGAAAGCCAAAGCTTGGAATCCCGAGCCGTTCTTTACTGAACTCTCGCTGATTCTGCGTTCTTACCTCGAAAACCGTTTCGATCTGCATGCACCCGAATCCACCACCGAAGAGCTCACCCGCTCCATGTCGTCGGATGTCCGGCTCGATCTCAAGGAACAAAATACGCTGCGAAATTTCATGACACAGGCCGACCTCGTAAAATTCGCCCGCGCCGACGCAGAAAAAGAGGTAATGCAAAACGCCTTCAGCACAGTTGAGGAATTTGTCGAACAAACAAAACAAGAAGAAATTCTGGAACCGCAAAAGAACACAGAGAACACAAAAGGAGGCTTGTAATGGATACGAAACAAATCATGTCCTTGTGTGACAAAGTGCGCGAAACAGCATATGCGGTTCATCAATATCACGGAAACGGGTATCTGGAAAAGGTGTATGAAAACGCGCTCGCCAACCGGTTGCGAAAAGAAGGCTTAGATGTAAAACAGCAATACCGAATGGTAATCCACGACGAAGACGGCACTGAAATTGGCGAATATTTTGCTGATTTATTTATAGAAAACTGCCTCATCATTGAGCTGAAGGCCTGCCGAACAATAACCGACGAACACAGAGCCCAAACCCTAAATTATCTTAAAGGGTCAAATACAGATCATGGTCTTCTGATAAACTTCGGCTCCTATAAATTTTCCATCCAAAAATTTGTAAAAAGCGATCATTCTCCGACAGCCTCTGGGATTTTAAATTCCCTTTCTGTTTTATTTTTTGCGTTCTTTGCGTTCTTTCGCGGTTAAACCATCATGAGATTTGCACATCCATATTTGCTACTCTTGCTTCTGCTGATTCCGGCGCTGCTGTGGTGGCGTGCGCGGCGGCGCGGCGCGGCCGTTAATTTCCCGGACGGCGCACTGCTGAAAAAACTGCCGGTCAGTTTGGCGGTGCATTTGCAGCCTCTTTTAACCGTTCTCTACGTTCTCGGCCTCGTTTGCCTGATCGCTGCCATCGCCCGGCCTCAGCGCGGATTAAGTGAAAGCCGCGTGAATACCGAAGGCGTCGATATCGTCCTGCTGCTCGACCTTTCTACATCAATGGAAACACCCGATTTTGCTCGCGGCGGACAGCGTCAAACGCGCATTGAATCGGCCAAGCAGGTCATCAGCGACTTTATCGCAAAGCGTAAAGACGATCGCATCGGCATGGTCGGCTTTGCCGCGCTGCCTTACTCGATTGCTCCGCTCACGCTCGACCACAGCTGGCTCGTTCAGCGCATGGACGGACTGCACACCGGAATGCTCGAAGACGGCACAGCCATCGGCGATGCGATTGCGTCTGCCGTCAACCGTCTGCGCGACAGCAAAGCCAAGAGCCGGATCGTCATTCTGCTGACCGACGGCATCAACAACCGCGGTGAACTGACGCCCGAAAACGCAGCGCAGGCCGCCGCCGCGCTCGGCATCAAGATTTACACGATCGGCATCGGTGGAGGGCTGCCGATCCGTCAGGGCTTCTTCACAATGCCTGCGCAGGAAATCGACGAAGCCACATTGAAACGCATTGCCGAGCTGAGCAAAGCGGAGTTTTTCCGGGCGCGCGACCTGAAAACGCTCGAAGAAGTTTATGACCGGATCGACAAACTGGAAAAAACCGAAATCGAAATGCAGCAGTTTACCCGCTTTGAAGAAAAGGCCGGCGGCTGGCTGATTGCCGCACTGATTTTCCTGACCTTGGAAAAAATTATTTCACTCTCACGCTTCGGGAGGATTCCGGAATGAGATTCGGCTCTCCAGAGTTTATCAAATGGCTGCTGTTGATCCTTCCGCTGGCCGGACTGTTCATCTGGATGCATCGGCGACGCGCGGCGCGGCTTGCGCGGTTGATTTCTTCCAATGTTTGGAAAACGGTTATTCCGGGATTCAAAACCAAACGCAGCGGACGCCGCACGGTTCTGCGCCTTCTCGCCCTGCTCTGCGTCGGACTGGCGTTAACACGGCCGCAATGGGGCACCCGCTGGGAAGAGGTCAAACAGCGCGGTCTCGATATCATTGTCGTACTCGATACGTCCAAGAGCATGCTGGCGGAAGACATTAAACCCAATCGGTTGAAACAGGCGCAGTGGGCTGTGCGCGATTTTGTGAAACATCTCAAGGGCGACCGTATCGGACTGGTCGCGTTCGCCGGCAGCAGTTTTCTGCAATGCCCAGTAACGATCGATTATGCCGCCTTCACGATGATGCTCGATGATTTGTATGCCGGAATTATCCCGCGCGGCGGAACCGCCATTGAACAGGCACTCAAAAAAGCTGCCGACAGTTTCGACAAAGAGTCCGAGGCCGATCGTGTGATCATTTTGATTACCGACGGCGAAGACCATGAAGGTGATCCGATGCGCATGGCCGAACAGCTCCGGAAAGAACACATCAAGCTCTTTTCGATCGGCGTCGGCACGCTTGGAGGTGAGCTGGTTCCGACCTCCGAAGGCTATGTGAAAGATTCCAACGGACAGGTTGTGAAAAGTTCGCTGAATGAAGGGCTGCTCGAAAAACTGGCGCGCGAAACCGGCGGCTTCTATGTCCGCTCCGCGCCGGGCGATTTCGGCCTCGACCGGATTTATAAACTGGGTATTTCCAGCCTCCAGCGCGATGAACAGGAAACGCGACTGGCGAAAGTCTATGAAGAACGCTTCGGCTGGTTTGCCGCCGCCGCCCTGCTCTTTCTGCTGGCCGAAGGTCTGTTCCGTCCGGCGGCTATTCTGGTTTTTCTAATGATGTTTGCCGCACCGCAGGCAGACGCATCGGAGTGGGCGAAGGCGTACAAGAAAGGTGATTACACCAACGCGTTCCAAACCTTGGAAAAAACGGTCTCAACATTTCCAGACATTGGAAACTATAACCGGGGCAACGTACTCTACCGGCAGAAAGATTTCCAAGGTTCGGAAAAAGCGTTCGCCACCGCCGCCGCGCTGACGGAAAACAATAAATTGAAGCAGAAGGCGCTCTATAACCGCGGCACCGCCCTGCTCGCCGGAGCAACCGCGCAAACCAATGCGGTTTTTGACAGCGCGGCACGGGCGGCGGATCTGTTTGAGCAGGCGCTGGAGCTCAACCCGAAAGATGAGGTCGCGAAACAGAATTTTGAGCGGGCAATCAATTTGGCTGTTTCCTCCCGGATTAACAGCGCGACTCGGCTGATTCAAGGTGCCGACGCGTTGCTGAAGGAGTTCAAAGCGAAGACCGCCAAGGAAAACTACACGCAGGCTAAAACCCTGCTGGCTCCGGTTCTGGCCGATCTGTCGCCCGACAGCCGGACTGCGCAGGATCTGACACGACATGCAACCGATCAGATTACGATGCTTGAACAGGCGGTCAAAGATACGCAGGCCGAACTGGAAGCGGCCAAAAAGGCGATTGATGCCTATGAGTATAAAACCGCCGCTGACATTATGCTGGATGATAAACCGGCCCGCAAATGGGCGTTCGATCTGGATGAAAAGCTCGCGCAGGAATTCCAGCAGTTTAATGAGAACAACCATAAGGTGATTGAAATTGTTTACCCGTCCAACCCGCTGAAACCATAACGATTTGAACTATGAATTATGAAAGATGAAGGATGAAAAAGGCGGATTTACAAATTGTCACGTCGAAGAACATGCAAAGGGGTTTCCTTCGCCGACACATGGCGTTCTTCATTCATCTTTCATCGCTCATCGTTCTCTCCGCTTCGGCGCAAACCGCGATGCAGTTGTTTAATCCGGCGGCGAAGGAATACATCTACGGCAACACGCCGGTGGCCAGTAATCTGGTTGAGCAGGCGCTGATAAAACATCCGGATGACGAAAAACTGCTGAAGCTGAAAAAACTGATCGAAGAACAAAAGCAAAATCAGAATCAGCAGAATCAAAACCAAGATCAAAAACAGGATCAACCGAAGAATCAGGATCAGAAGAATCAAGACCAGCAGAAAGATC
Source organism: Kiritimatiellales bacterium (assembly GCA_041674365.1). GTDB lineage: Bacteria > Verrucomicrobiota > Kiritimatiellia > Kiritimatiellales > Tichowtungiaceae > Tichowtungia. The sequence continues at coordinate 14,233 of JBAYVX010000019.1, forward strand.
AGAAGAACCAGGACAAACAAAACGATCAGGATCAGCAGAAGCAAAATCAAGCTCAGGATCAGAAACAGAAAGATCCGCAACAGAGCCAGAATCAACAGCAGCAACCGGCTCAACCCAAACAGGCCGGAGAGATGAGTCCGGAAGAGGCGCAACAGCTGCTTGACGCAATGAAACAGGATGAGCAGGATCAGCGCGCCAATTTAACACCCTATCTGGGTGCACCCGTGCGGGTGGAGAAGGATTGGTAACAGGAACTGAAACTTGAAATTTGAAACTGGAAATTTGAAAACTGCAGTCATCATCACATTGGTGGCGATGAACGCGTTCGGGTTTGAGGCGACGATGACAATTCAGCCGCCGCTGATTCAGCTGGGCGAATCGGCAGTGCTGAGTATTGAGGTGCGCGGCGCAAAAAATCCGCCCGCACCCGTTCTGCCCGATGTGCCCGGCCTGCAGGTGGTATCCGCCGGACAGTCCACTCAGATGAACTGGATAAATGGCAAGTCGGATAATTTCGTTGCATTCAACTACACCGTTTACCCCCAAAAGACCGGATCGTTTTCAATCGGACCGTTTGACTATCAAGTGAACGGTGAAAGCAGGATCCTGAGCGGCGAGCTGAAGGTGGTGGGTTCGTCCGGTGATGCTTCCCAGCCTCAAAGCTGGGCCGACCTGCTTTTTGCCAGACTGGAAATTGACCGGACAAACGCCTATGTGCAGGAGCCGTTTGGCCTGACCCTTTCGGTTTATTCCCGGCAGGGTGTACAGATGGCCGGAAATATCAACCTGACGGGTATGCCGGAAACCGGATTGGACGGGCTTCAGTGGCAGGAGACTCAGGGCGGGCGTGATGTAATTAATAATGCCATTTACGATATTCGCCGCTTTCAGACCCGTACCCGTGCCGTGAGTTCCGGCACATTTACGTTTTCC
>JBAYVX010000020.1:0-15139 GCA_041674365.1 Kiritimatiellales bacterium
CTTACTTCCCCAGCTGCTTCTGCAAATCGACGTTCGCTTTCAGCACTTCCTTACGCATCTTGGCTTTATAACTCACCAGCTTGCGTTTCAGGTTGGTATCGGACAGCGCCAGCATCTGCACGGCCAGAATCGCGGCGTTGATTGCGCCAGCTTTACCGATGGCGACGGTGGCGACCGGAACGCCTTTCGGCATCTGCACGGTGGAAAGCAGCGAATCCATTCCGTCGAGCGCCCAGCCCGGCATCGGAATTCCAATCACTGGAAGAATCGTGTGTCCAGCGAGCACACCAGCCAGATGTGCCGCGCCGCCTGCCGCTGCGATGATCACTTTGATGCCGCTCTTGGTAGCGTTTTCCGCGAACTCGCACGCTTCGTGCGGAGTGCGGTGGGCCGACATTACTTTTACTTCGGCTTTGATGCCGAATTCTTCCAAGGTTTGGAAACAATTCTCTACAATTTTCCAATCACTGGAACTTCCCATCACGATTGCAACATTCGGTTTAGCCATATTCAGCTCCTCTTCAGTTCACGGTGGGCAATATCTTTACGGTAAAATGCCTGATTCCACGAGATTTTTTCTGCGGCGGCATACGCGTTGGCGACGGCGGCGCGCAGATCTTTGCCGAGGCCGGTCACGCCGAGCACGCGTCCGCCGGCAGTGACGACCTTGCCGTCTTTGAGCGCGGTGCCCGCGTGAAAGACGACGGCGTGTTCCGCCGCTTCGTCGAGGCCGGAAATCTCGTCGCCCTTCGGATAGTCACCGGGATAGCCGCCCGCCGCCATCACAACACAAACGGATTGTTCCGCTTTCCACGAAATCAAATCTTCGGAGAGTGTGCCGTCAATACAGGCTTCGAGGGCAGGGATGATGTCGCCCTCCCAGCGGGAGAGAACCGCCTGCGTTTCCGGATCGCCAAAGCGACAGTTGAACTCGACCACGCTCGGCCGTCCGTTATCGATCATCAGTCCGGCGTAGAGTACGCCTTTATAGGTGATACCGCGTTTCCGAAGTTCGGAAAGCGTTCGGCCATACACTTCGGTGCGGACTTTTTCGAGCACGGCATAGGTGGCGATCGGCGCGGGCGAGTAGGCACCCATGCCGCCGGTGTTCGGGCCTTTGTCGCCGTCGAACGCGCGCTTGTGATCCTGCGACGAAGCGAGCATGACGACATGCTCGCCATCGATCAGCGCCAGAATCGAGGCTTCTTCGCCGACCAGAAAATCTTCGATGACGACGCGGCTGCCGGCGTCGCCGAAGGCTCCGCCAAGCGCGTCCTGAATGGCGGCTTCGGCCTGTTCAACCGTTTCGGCAACGGTCACGCCTTTGCCGGCGGCGAGGCCGTCGGCTTTGATCACAATCGGTGCGCCGCGTTCGCGGACATAGGCGCAGGCTTTTTCGGCGTCGGTGAAAACGGCGCAGGCGGCGGTTGGAACCCCGGCGGCTTCCATAATTTCCTTGGCAAACTTTTTACTGCCTTCAAGTTCGGCGGCGGCTTTGCGCGGACCGAACACGCGGAAACCTTCCGCTTCGAGCGCATCGACCAGGCCGGCGCAGAGCGGTGCTTCGGGGCCGACCACGGTCAGATCGGGCTTGTTGGCTTTGGCCCAGGCAACGATTCCGGCGACATCGGTAGCGGAAAGGGCGAGGTTCGTGCCGAGCCGGGCAGTACCGGCATTGCCGGGTGCGCAGAAAATTTCCGGCTTTTTCGAATCGTTCTTCAGTTTCCAGCAGAGCGCATGCTCGCGTCCGCCGTTTCCAATCACCAACACCTTCATGAGAGCCCTTTCGTCGTGAGCGCGCATTGAACCGGAATTTGTTGGGCGAGACAAGCCTCCACCATTATGAAAAGACCCTTGATGAGTCGTCTCTTCCGTTCGGATTTAAATCAAATGGATACACATTTCCTCCGATGTATACAAACAGGTGCTTTTAAAAAAGTTCGCATTCACGGCAACACGCTATCTCGATAAACCGGCAGTGGATGACCTCTGGACAACCTTCGGGCGGAAAGTTTTACAGAAGGGAACGAAGGAAAACGAAGGCAGAATTGTCAGAGAACGTCTCGAAGCAGCGTTCGGGCACTGAGTTTTCCGCCGAAACGGTCGATAGAAGAAGTGGTACGGATTTTCAAGAGCATTAGCTGTTTAGTCCCACAGTGTGCTGGAATGGATCGACCGTTATCCGTCAGTACGGTGTGGATGGTGTAAGGGACTGTGCGGCTATGAGATCACGAAGAAACTCAGCAATGTTGATGTGGAAAAAACCGATCGGATAGGTTTTGAACTTCCGCCTCTTTTCTGCGGATCTTTTGTGTCCGGAAGCCGACTGATGCCATGACGCTGATAGCAGCGATGCAGAGAAGAGCGTATTAAATGAGGAATGGCTGCCTGCAAACTGTAAAGGCATCCCCGGGAAAAGGAGCAAGGAACTGCGCAGCTGACTTTAGAGCTGCGCTAAAATGACCCGCGACCTGCCAAGGGGAGTTTCACTTACTGGTTTTTAAAATAGTTACACCGGTTTACAACTTCTGGCTGACCAAGAACCCGGTTATAGATTTTAACTTCGTCAATTTTTCCATTAAAATTAGTTGGATTGACACCACTCTGTCCAATGTAAAGTGGACTTACAGCCTGCATTGTAAAGTTGGTGAATCCTGCAGAACCCGAGGCTTTCAGCTCCCCGTCCACGTACAGTTTCATATTTCCGTTATCAAAAGTCCCGACGAAATGGTACCACTGTCCACTTGCAAGATAATTGGTGGCTTGAAGATTATAATAATGGGTTGAGTCTTTGGCTACAGTGAAGGAAAGGTATGAATACCATGAGCGAAAGAAAAAGCCATTCCATGTGCTGTATAAATTTCTGTCGCTTACTATCGGTCCATTTTTCCGGGCATTGCTGTCATTGAACCAGACAAGCGCCTCTACGCTGAAACTGGTGGTAATATCAGACAGCACACTGGGATAGGAAGACAGTGCAACATACGCATTTGTAGTTCCATCAAAGCTTAATGCCGAACCTTTTAATCCTGTAGTAATTGCTGTTCCGGTACCTCTGACTGCATCTCCCTCCTCAGAAACCTCATCAGAAATACTGTAGATACTGTCATTGTATACGGTTGAGCCTGCTGTTTCATCAAAATGATAGTTAAGAATCAATGATGACATTACCCACGTTCCATGGGAGGTAGCGATATATACAGCATCATTGTTAGGATTAGCTTTAACTTTCCAAACAGTTGAATAGGCGCTCATATTACCGGATATATTAGTCCAAGACAACCCGGCATCGGTAGAAACGCATACTCCGTCTGAATGCCCCTTCCATTGTACCCTCTTGCCAATATATACAACATCCGGATTGATTGGATCCACAGTAATATGCAGGACATTATAGTTGCCAAAACTGTCTTTAGTTATACCGTTATTCTCGTTCCTAAGCAGCCAGGAGCCGTCATCCTGAAGGATGTAGACGCCGCTGTATTGTGCCGCTGCATATACTCTGTCTTCATCTGCCGGTGAAACCGCAATTTCAGCAATAGACGCTGGTGATAGCGGAATTTCGTTTGCATACGGCGTCCAATTGATTCCGTTGTCAGTAGATTTAGATATTTTTGTCTTTGAACTTGTCGCCCCCTGTTCTTTCGCATATATCGCCCCCGTTCCAGGGCAGATTGCAACAACTGACTTACTCAGAGTACTCCAGGAGTCTCCCCAATCATAGCTTCTGTAGTTATCAAGAAAAACGGTTAAACTATTTGTCGGGTCCATTGCCATAAATGTGTAATTAGCAGCTGTTCCGGTAAGGTTTACATCCCAATTTGTGCCGCCATCAATAGACCTGTCAATGATTTGTGAGGTTCGGGCACCGATTGAGCATAGTACAATTTGGCTGTCGTCAGGGTCTATGACTCCTGCGTTAGAATTGTAGCCATCGCCGCCCGGCGGTAACAGCCGTTCCCATGTCCTGCCGCTGTCATATGTAACCAAGGGTCCGAAATCGGTAAGAAATTGGTAAGTTGCTCTGGGATCGCTGCTTCCGCCAAAGGCAAAACCTCCGGCAGCGCGACCGCCCGAGTAGCCTTCACCTGAGTAGAACCATGTACTACCTGTGTTTGTAGATTTATAAATTATCGAGTGAGCAAATGCATGCAGCATAATACTCGAATTTGTCGGATGAAATCCTGTCGCTGTAGTATAGTAATTAACATTTTTGGCTTCTACTGGACATATGTCGTCCACAAGATAACTATTAGTTAAGTCTTCATTTAGGATTTCAGACCAATTCACGGCTCCATCCGTAGATATGTAACTGCCTCTGCCGCCGACGATATCGAATCCTGCCACAAGCACATCACCATCCGCGTCACTGCCATTGAGACGCATTCGCTTTAGACCGGTATAGTAGGTGCTGATTCCATTGTTCGCGGGACTGAAAGATTGTCCGTTGTCGGTTGATTTATAAATGCCGCTTAACCCGCAGGAAGCAAAAATTTTCCCGCTGCTGTCACCAAAACGAATACTGGTAGGACTATCGCCGTTAAACGTGGAATAGTCTTCCAACCCTTTAGCTGTAAGCAATAAATTGCCGCTAGGTCCGACACTTGACGGATAGAGCTTGATATTATCATACCACGCCTTGCCGTTTACCGCTGCAGTTGCAAGTCTATATAAAACTATTTTCAGAGCAGTTGTGTCTGAATCCGATGGTATGGTAAATGTCATCGTTACGTTCGTCCAGCCTGCTGTCCCTTTAATTTTGGATGTATTCCAAGCGCCGTATGTGGAACCACGCACATCTTGAGCGCTAAGGTAAACTCCGCCATACCCCACAGTTTCCAGATCTTCCGTTTTAATATATCCTTCCAATACATATTCAGTTCCTGCGCTAACCGAAACGCTGCTCCACTTGGTATGCCAATATGACGAAATCGTGCTGTTGGTGATATCAAGACATACTGAGCAAGGAGAACTGTAATAAGTAATGGAGTCCAACATGGTTCTGGTGCCGGCCGGATCAGCCGTCCGTGTCCAGCCGGTATATTTGCTCGGAAGACCGGTGGCAGTTACTTCCACGCAATGATATTGGCCCGGATTTGTCACTGATTTCGACACCTTATATAGTCCGCTAGACGAACAAATCCAAAGCTCCAAATCCCAAGTCGCCGCATATGGATTCTGTACCATATTATTAATGACCCCGATTTCATTGTTTTGGATATCGCTTGTTGAATCAAAAGTGACCAAGTACCAACTGGCTCCATTGCTTGCAGACACGAGCAGGCCGTTTCCGTTTTGCAAAGCGGCAAAATAAGTTGTGGAAGAATATTGATAGAACAAGTTCTCCCCGACGGTTCCCGAATATCCTGTATTTGTATAGGTTCTAGTCCAGTTGTCTCCGCCATCGGTGGTGCGGTAAATTCCGGCTCCATCGTTTGGAAAAGCGGCCACTAATACTTCATTAGCGTTTGTCCTGTTCACGATCAGACTTGATCCGCCATTGCCCATCAGCCCGTTGGGTTTGGGTATCCAACTGGCGCCACCATCGATACTTTTCCATACCTGTGAAGTATCTGTACATAAATAAACGATGGATGGATCTGAAGGTGCGAATTTGATATCCATCAACCTCTGATATCCTTCTCCGCCTATTAACCCGTCGTCGCGTTGAGCTGCTGTACGCAGATGTAAATTTCTCCAGTTGTAGTTTGATTGCCAAGGATCAGCTTTCAAGGTACAACCTAGAAGTACTACCACCAATGAAAGAACCCGGATTTCTGCAGAATGCCCGCCTCGTTTGTGGAATTCTTGACGCCGTTGCGCGATCTGCTCATTGATCTTTTTCATTTCAACTTCTCCCATTTTTTATTTGGCCGCATAACCCCCATAATTTCTCGAATCTGGTAATTATAGCTTCATGCAACATGATTGCGCTTATCAAAGGTTTACACACAAGTCAAGTTCATTCGTATGAATTACTTGCGCATACACTTTCCCATTCCGTTTAATCAGGCCGAATGCAGGTGTTTTTCCATACGCTCCGCGGCCGTGTTTCCCGCGCACACGCAGGGCGCAGCGCCTTAAGAATCCGGTTGATTGTATTGCGACTCAGCCCGGTGCACTGAGCAATTTTAGAGGCTTCAATGTCCACGGGAAAATACATCAAAGTCTTTCGGAATTCGGATTCGGAAATCTGCGAACGAAAAATATATCTGCCGCTCATTTTGAGACACTTACCTTAAGTGCTGTTACACGCAACGTAAGTTGTCATGAGCCAAGTTTTTGAAAAATCATGAGGTTTTTGGTGTAGAAATCGGCGACGCCGGCGGAATGCCAGAGGGGCTGCCAGTCGGCGACGGTTTTTTCCAAACATTGGAAGCCGTGTGTGTTGAAGTGGTCTTTCCAGTATTCGGGAGGCTGTTCGTTGAGGTGGCCGATGCCACCCTGGCCGGGATGCGCGGCGGTGAAGATGACGATGGGCGCAAACGAACAGAGCAGTTCGACGTAGTGTTCAGCGGCGGCAGCAGGCAGGTGTTCGGCGGTTTCCATGCTGACAGCAACGTCATAGCAGGCGGAATAGAGAAGTTGGTCGGAGACAATATCGAATTTGCGGGTGTCGAGTCCGCGGGCGCGGGCGATGTCGAGCCCGGCTTCGGCGGCATCCAGTCCGAGCAGGCGGCGGACGCCGAGTTTACGCAAGGCGACGAGCAAAGCCCCGGAACCGCAGCCGACGTCGACGACCGATGCCGGATGAAAAGTTTCGACGATGGAGCGGGCCATTTGCGGGACGCTTTTGCGGGCGTAGGGTTCGACCATGGTTTGATAATACTTCGGCGAGTAGATGTCGTCGCGATCTCCGGCTTTTTCCATGATTCGTATGGCGAGGTTGTGCAGCGGGCCGGTTTCGCGGAGCGCCGGCGGCAGGATGCCGCAGGCTTGTTTCAGAATGGTGAAGAGTTTTGACATAGAATGGTTTTCATTTAGCAGGGAACGGAGGTTTCCGCAAGCCTCTGGACAGGGCGCGGGCAAACCGCTAGCCTGCGACGGATGAAAAAAAACTGGCATAAAGACGATCTGGTTCATTTGAAGCCGAAGCACGATGTACTGGTCGCAATCGACTCCGACGGATGCGTTTTTGACAGCATGACGATTAAGCAGCGGATTTTTCACGCCGGAATAATTCAATTCTGGGGACTGGAAGCTGTCGAACCCGAATTCCGGCAGGTGGCGGAGTGGACGGCGCTCTATTCGCCGTGGCGCGGTCTGAACCGTTTCGAGTTACTCCTGCGGATTTTCCAAACCTTGGAAGAAGCGAAAAAAAATTTTCCAAACCTTGGAAAAACACCGGATACAACTTTGTTGGAAGCGTTTGTAAAATCTGGCGTGCCGCTGAGCAATGCGGAGTTGAAAAAACGGAATGATCCGGCGCTCGAACGGGTTCTGTCATGGAGTTGCGCGGTGAATAAAGAGATTGCGGCGGTTCCGGAGATGCCGGTGTTTGATGAAGTTTTCCAAGGTTTGGAGAAAATCCGCGTGGCGGCGGATGTAATTGTGGTGTCGCAGACGGCGGAAGAAGCCTTGGTGCGTGAGTGGCGCAATGCGGAGCTTGAAGAATTTGTCGACGTAATCGCGGGCGCAGAGCTGGGCTCAAAAATCGAATCGCTTGCAACGGCGATGAAGGGTCGTTATGCGCCGGAGCGGACGCTGATGGTTGGCGACGCCCCCGGTGATCTGGAGACGGCTCGCGCGACGGGGTCGCTTTTCTTCCCGATTATTCCCGGCGCAGAAAACGCGAGCTGGATCGAGCTTCGTGAAGAAGGTTTGGCCAAGATGTTGAACAGTACATTTTTTGGTGCTTATCAGGATGAATTAATCGACCGGTTCAACGCGGTTCTTTCTGAAACGCCGCCGTGGGTTCGTTAATCCTGCTTGAGCTTCGGGTTGCTTGCGAGCGGAGAGGGAAAGCGTTCGACGACGAAGTAGGAGGAGAGGATCAGCGAAAAGAAGGTGACGAGTTGCACGAGCTGAAATCCGGCATCGTTCAACAATCCGGCGCGCTGTTCGGCCAGAACCAGAATTAATGAAAATTCACTGGCTTGGGCGAGGCGCGCGCCGGTTTCGTGCGCGAATGCTGCCGTTTCCCCGACTTTTTTGAAAAGGAAGCGGAAGCAGCCGTATTTGGCCGCCATCATGAGGATGCATAGCAACAGGGCGGGCAGGACGACAAGACGAGCTCCGGCAGGATTAAAACGGGTGCCAAGGACGAAGAAGAAGAAGACGAGGAAGAAGTCGCGGAAGGGTTTGAGCTGTTCGGAGAGGAAGTAGGAGAGCGGGCTGCGGGCAAGGGCGACGCCGGCAATGAAGGCTCCGATTTCATAGGAGAGACCGAGCGCATGCGAGAACAGGGCGATGAGTAGGCACCAGCCGAGTGCGAGTAGCTGCAAGGTTTCCTGAAAGCGGTCGCATCGTGCCATGATTCTCCGCAGGATGACCTGCTCGAAGCCGAAGGCTGCGGCGATGAGTAGAATTCCTTTGACTGGAAGCAGAGGCCACAGAACCGGTTCCGTTCCGCTGGCGCCTAAAATAATCAAAAGGGCAATGGCGATCAGGTCTTGCGCAATAAGAATGGCGATACAGTAGGCTCCCATTCGTTTATGGTGCAGGGCGGTGGTGGGTAGCAGTTTGAGCACAAGGATGGTACTGGAGAAAATCAGCGGCAGCGCGACGAGAACGGATGTGTGCAGGGAGAATCCCCATAGCAGGCAAAAGACTCCGCAGATAAAAAAGGCGGTGATTGAATTGGCGAGTGTCAGAAGAATGGTTTGACGGAAAAGTTCTTTGAGACGGCGGGGGTGTAAAACAAGCCCGGCTAAAAAGAGCAGGAGCGTAATGCCGAGTCCGGAGACGCCGTCGAGGAATCCGGCGTCACGAATCAGTCCAAGAGTTGGAAGCCCGATTAAGAAGCCGCCGGCCATATACGCGATGATCAGCGGTTGGCGCAGGACGAGTGCCAGCCATGAGAGGGCGGCACAGCTGATGATGATCAGACTGATTTCAACAAAAACGGTTTCCCCCATGTCATTACTCCCTGTCCGGGAACCATGAATAAAGTTGCGCCGGATGGCAATATACTCTTTATTACAGGGCATATTTTCAAGGGCAAACCGGACAAGGAAAACAGATGAATATTGTGCATATCTCTTTGTGGGCGGGCGTGGCCGGATGGACAGTCGCGCAGATGACGAAAATGATTATTTGTCTGGCGCAGAACCGGCGGCTGGATTTCCGCTATCTGGCAAGTACCGGCGGGATGCCAAGTGCGCATTCGGCGATGTCCTGCGCTGTGGCGACGGCGATCGGATTGACGGAAGGCTTTGCGTCACCGCTGTTTACACTAGGCTTCTGCTTCGCCGCAGTCGTTATGTTTGATGCACAAACGGTACGTGCGGCGGCAGGGGAGCAGGCTCGTCTGCTCAATCAGATCGTGGATGAGCTTTTTCAGGAGCATCACCTGTCTGATGTCAAGTTGAAGGAGCTGCTCGGCCACACGCGGCTGGAGGTGTTTTTCGGTATGCTGACCGGCATTGTCTCAACGCTGGCATTACTCCGTTTTTTCCCGGCATAAAAAAAGCCCCTCGCTGACGCGGGAGGCTCTCAGTTCATACACGAAGCCGCTTAGGCTGCGCTGATTGCACTCATTGGACAGGTTGCTTCGCAGGCACCGCAGTCGGTGCAGCTGCCAGCATCGATGACATATTTACCGTCACCGGCACTGATCGCTTCTACCGGGCAGGCGCTTTCGCAGGCACCGCACATCGTGCAATCGTCAGAAATTACATAAGCCATGGTATTCTCCTTAGTTTGGTAGCAGGTCTCGTAACGTACGCCTGCCGTTCAGCAGGAGGCAACATACCACCCTTATTTTTAGTTTCATTCCTAAAACTGCCTATGCTACACATTATATATAGATCAAGTCTAAGGAAGCGACCCTGTTATGAGTTCAAACCCGAAAAAAAATGAAATTGCGGCAGTGGACGCCTCGGCGAACGAGGCGTGGCCATTATTTGTTGAATTTTTAAAGAACAAAGATTCGCGCATTACACAGGCACGGCGGATTGTTTTTAATCGGGTTTTTGCCCGCCACGACCATTTCCGGGCGGACGATCTGGCCGCAGAACTATCTTCGGGGCCGAATCATGTGAGTCGTGGTACGGTTTATCGTACACTGGATTTAATGACAGAAGCCGGGTTTGTGCAGAAGATCCGGGATCAGGATGTACACGCGCATTACGAGCATATTTACGGGCACGGACGGCACCATCATCTGATTTGCGAAAACACGGGCGAATTTATCGAGTTTTCGAGTAAGGTAATCTCGGATGAAATCGACTGCATTTGCAAGAAGCACCACTTTAAACAGCGGTTTCACCGGCTGGTGGTGTTCGGTACGATTGCCAATACAAAAACAAAAGCTTAATCCGCGTCCGGATCATCCGGCAAAGCGGGGTGGCCGCCGGAGAATTCGACCTTTTCAATTTTGCCGAACCGGCTGGTGATTTTTTTCGCTGAAGTCTGCACGTCGTCAACGTCTTTGTGTGCCTGACCGATGTGTGTCGCAAGTTTATCCATTCGATCCTGAAAGCGGCTGAAATCCTGCGACAATGCCACCAGATGTTCCTGAATAATATGCACCTGTTTGCGGGTGGCGGAGTCCTTTAAAACAGCCAGTGCGGTGGTGAGAACGGCCATCATGGTGGTCGGGGAGACCATCCAGACGCGCGAGCGCTGCGCCTCTTCAACCAGTTCCTGGCAATGTCCGTGAATTTCAGCAAAAACTGCCTCGGCCGGAATAAACATCATTGCTCCGGTGGAGGTCTTGCCGGGAATGATGTATTTGGACGCGATATCCTTGATATGTTTTTTGACGTCCTGCCGGAACTGCCGTTCGGCGGCGGCGCGGTCTGCATTACCCAGCGACAGGTCGGTCATGCGCTGGTAACTTTCGAGCGGAAACTTGGAGTCAATGCAGATGGTTCCGGTCGGTTCCGGCAGAAACAGAACACAGTCGGCGCGCACGGGGCCGTTGTCGGTTTCAAAGGTGTGCTGCAGGGAGTAGCTCTTTTCGGGCATGACATTGGAAACGAGAGAGCTTAATTGAATTTCTCCGAACGCTCCGCGCGAGCGCTTGTCAGAGAGCACTTCCTGAAGACAGACCACATTGCCGGAAAGTTCGGCGATTTTTTCCTGCGCCTTATCAATCAACGCCAGCCGTTTCAGCACGTCGCCGAAAACGGTGGTTGTCTCCTTGAAGCCTTTGTCCAGCCGCTGTTCTACTTTTTCGCCGATCTGGTCGAGCCGTTGATTGTTGGAGGAAATCAGCTTTTCAACCTGCATCTGAACGGCTTCTTCACTTTTGCGGGTTCGCGCATCGATCTGGTCGGTCAGCGTATTGAGCCCGCGTGTGAGCATTTCGAGCCGGGTATCCTGCCGGGTGTTTCCGTGGAGGGACAGACCCAGCTGAATCAGCACCAGCAGGGCGAGCAGCGCCATGAAAATCAAAATATAAAGTTCCATAAAACACCTCCGGGCGGGTCTTGTGCATTCCGCTGTGCTTGACACTTTACGCAGCCCGCCCGATACTTCAACCGTTTTATTGTTAAGACCCTAACACATAAAATCATGAAATTATTCCGTAAAAAAACTGTCCGTTCGCCCGTTGCTCATCCGTTGCCTGCAGATACGGATTCCAGCCAGAGTTTTTATTCTCAATATGCCGGGGAGGCTCCGCTCGACGAATATTCAGCCGGCGCCAGCGGGCACCAAACCCGAAGAACCTCCCGGCATAGTTCGACCCGGATGCTCGAACCTAGCAACCGGGCCGGTAGTTGGGCCATTGCCTTGTTACTGTTGCGGGCAGTTCTGATTGTACTTCTTCTAGTTGGCGGATTTATCGTGCTAAGGCTGGTGCTGGATCGGATGGCCGACCCCTCTGAAAAAGAACAGCAACAATGGCAGGAAAATACGGCTCGTATGGAAAAAGACACCGCTCCGGCAGGCGGCGCGGTGCTTAGCGAAATGTCCACACTTCAAGAGGGCGTTATTAGCCCGGCGCTGATTGAACAGCGGCTGAATCAGTGGCAGCAGACCGAACAGATTTTGCGCTCTGCCGATGCCCTGAGCCGAAAGGGAATCAACGAAGAGGCGGTTCAGCGGCTGGGGCAGGCGTTGCGTATTACTCCGGATAATCGGTTTGCTCAGCGACAATTGGTAGATATCTATATGCAGCAGGGTCTTTTTGCAGAAGCTGTACCGCTGTGCATCCGGTTACTGGATCAGGACAGCCGGCAGCAGGATCTGCAAATGATTCTTTTGCAGGCGCTGCAAAAGAGCGGACAGATTGAAACCGAGCTGGTGCTTGCGAATCGAATACTGCGGGAGCAGCCGAATAATCAAACGGTACTTTCTATCGCTGCTACTGGACAGATGGAGAAGGGTAATGCAGAGGCGGCTTTGGCCTTGTTCGAACAAATGTTGCAAAACAACGATAAAAATAAAGATGCGCTGGAAGGGTGCGGAAAGATTTATGTCGCACAGCGCGATTGGCAGAAAGTGGTGCCGTATTATCTGGAATTGGTACAGCTTGATCCCCAAGCCGATTATTATCAAACGCTGGCTTGCTGTTATGCCCAGCAAAATCAAGCGGATAAAGCAGTCGCCTTTATGGGGCAGGCAGCCAGTTTATTCGGGGAGGCCACGGTTGCCCCCTGGCTGAAAGATCCCGTTTTTGATCCGGTTCGCGAAAGTGTTGAATTCCGGTCGTTTGCTGACCGTGTTGTTGGTATCGAAACCCGCAAGGCCATTGAGGCGATCAGTAAACGTGAGGCTGAAAAAGCCGCGCCGGAAAAAGATGGTGGACTTGAGTTGCCGCCTCGGCCCGAATTGAATGTTATACGCCCTAATAAATAAAAAGACCTGAATGATCATGGCTCAACAGGTGCGACGTCCGCTGGTCGGAATCGCTCTGTCTGCAGCCGCCGGAATAGGCATCCAGCATTATGTCGGCGGGTCTCCTCTGTTATTTCTCAGTACAGTTGCTTTTTTACTGGCCTTCGTCTGTCGAACGGTGCTGCGTCGGCATACCGACCCGCTGATTTACATCATCTGCGGCTTGCTTGCTGCCGCCAGCAGTGCGATGAAAGAAATACCCTCTTCTTCCCGCGCCGTGCTGTCGGCGGCTGAAGTGCACTTTAATGAGCAGGAGCTGGCCGGAACGATAAAAGACGAGCCCTTTGTTTCCGGAGCAGATGGAACGGCGACCTTTCTGCTTCGTGTTGCAACTGTGCTTTACGACGGAACCCCGGTTCCTTCCGATGCGGTACTTAAGGTCTACTTGAAAGATCCGTCGGTCCCAGTTCGGTTTGGAGAAGAGTGGCGGTTCAGAGGCCGGTATACCGGATATGAAAAGCCGCGCGGCGGAGCCGACGGGTTTCTGAGTGTTTTGCCAAACGGAGCCACCAGACTTCGCGCGGCCGACCCATCGCTGCTTAGCAGCTGTTATGATGCCCGCCGTCGGGCGGCGGCAATCCTTTGTTCCGGGATTGAAGCGTTTCCGAACCAGACCAAACTGCTTCACGCGCTTTTACTGGGATACCGTCAAGCTATGCCGCCGGAACTGTACCGGCTGTTTTCCCGTACAGGAATTCTTCATATTTTTGCCATTTCCGGCCTTCATGTCGGTGTGATGGCAGCCATTCTGATCGCGGCGCTCAAAATAGCCGGGGTTCCTCGTCCGCGGTGGGGGTGGCTGTTGATACCGGCACTTTTTTTGTATGTGGTCTCCACCGGCATGAAAGCGAGCGCTCTGCGCGCGTTTACCATGGCTGCCGTCTATTTTGCCGCGCCGCTGGCCGGCCGCCGTCCTGATGCCTCGTCAGCCGTTGCGCTGGCAGCCATTTTATTGCTGACGATTAATCCGGCAAATATCAGTGATCCGGGCTTCCTGCTGTCGTTTATTGTGGTTTGCGGAATTCTCATGGTACACGGCTGGGTGGCGAGACAGATTCGTGGATTTCGCTTTTCGGGGTGGACGGCTCCGCTCAAACAACTCAACGGACCGCATCCGGCCGTCGCGCTGTTGCGAGCTACAGGCTTGCTGATGGTCACTTCGCTGGCGGCATGGATTTTTTCAGCGCCAATTACGGCGCGGTTTTTCAACACCCTTTCTCCTGTGGCGCTGATCGGCAATCTTGCGATTATACCGTTGGCGTTTATGATCATGCTCGCCGGGTGTCTGGCCTTGTTGTGCGGAATGCTGTTTTTTCCTCTGGCTGCACTTTTTAATCAGGCTAATTTGCTGTTTATCAGCCTGTTAATATGGATTGTTCACTGCCTGTCCGTACTGCCGGGCGCCGGTCTCGCGGTTTGCGCACCTTCTGCGCCGGCCACAGGCCTCTGGTATGCCGGACTGGTTTTACTTTTCACCGGCCCGGTCCGCTGGAGGAAAAGTGCGCTATTTCTATTTTTAGTGGCATGTCTGCTCTGGAGTACGGAGCATATTATCCCATCTCACAATATAAAAATTCTGCGTGAGAGCGATTCGGCGCTTGCATTGCAACTTCCTGGAAAAAAACAGTGGGTGCTGGTGACAGACGGAAACCCGTTCAACACGGCGCGCACAATTCGTCTTTTGCAGAAAGAAGGAATCAACCGGTTGCATACACTGGCGGTGTGCGATGAGCAGGCCGATGCCGCCGCCATCCGGCACCTTCAGGAAATATTCCAACCATCACAGAGCGTATATGAAAACGACGTAAGCTGGCTTACGGGTGGGGGCACTGTGCGGATATCACAGAATCGCTGAGTGCTATTTCTTCTCCGGCGATACGGCGGAGATTTCCAGCTGGTCAACCAGCGATTTGAATTCGCCGGTTGTGCGGACGGTATTGAATTCGTCGCGGCTCATCCACGCCAGAGCCAGTGCCGGATCAACGAGCTGAATACCGCGCTTCAGCGCCTCCATGGCCTTATCCGGCTGTCCGTTCTGCACCTGAACCTGTGCCAGCAGAAAATAGATCGGCGCAACATCGGTGATTCCCTGTGTGAGCCGGGTCAGAAAATCCGCGGCATTTTTCCATCGGCC
>JBAYVX010000021.1:0-14188 GCA_041674365.1 Kiritimatiellales bacterium
CGCGTGCTGATTCTTTCGGTCAGTGCGGGCACCGGCCATATCCGCGCGGCTGAGGCGCTCGCTGCAGCTGCCGCCGCCCATCCGGCAACCGGCGAGGTACTTCACATTGATGCGCTGCGTTATACCAACAAAATGTTCCGCCGGTTTTACGGACAGTTTTACATTGATCTGGTGAAAAGCGCGCCGCTGCTGCTCGGCTGGTTTTATGAATCTCAGGATGAGCCGTGGAAAACTGAAAAGATGCGTTTTATGCTCGATCGTATGAATACGGGCCCTCTGGTGCGGCAGATTAAAAAATTTAAACCGGACATCACCATTTGTACCCATTTTCTGCCGGCGGAAATTCTTTCGTACCTGATTAAGCATGGCAAGGTAGATACGCAGCTTGCCACGACGATAACCGACTATTATGCACATGCCATGTGGCTTTCGCGGCGGATTAATCACTACTTCGTTGCCAACGACGAGTCGCGGGTGCAGCTCGAAAACATCGGGTTCCCGCCGGGAAGCATCACGGTTTCCGGCATTCCGATTGACCCGGTATTTTGTGAGACGAAAGACCGCGGGTCGTTACGGGCGAAACAGGGGCTGCGCAACGATCTTCCCATGCTGCTGGTTTCGGCCGGTGCGCTGGGCGTCAGTTCCGCCGGGCGGATTGTCGAAGTGCTTAGCACGCTGACTGTGCCGGTACAGGTCGTAGTGATCTGCGGGAAAAATGAAAAACTGCGACAGAGTGTATTGGATCAGCTCAACCGCCATCCGGCACCATTCGCACACCTTGATTTCAAAGTGCTGGGTTATACCACCGAAATGGATGAGTGGATGAAGTCGGCGGATCTCTACATCGGTAAACCCGGCGGGCTCACTACGGGGGAGGCGATGAGCTGCGGCCTGCCGATGGTGATTTATCAACCGATTCCCGGACAGGAGGATCGAAACAGCGATTTTCTTCTCGAAAACGGCGCCGCCGTGAAATGCAACCAGCTCGCCACCATGGCTTACAAAGTGGATCTGCTGCTGAAAGATCCTGAACGGATGGCTAAGATGCGCCGTCGCGCGCTGGGGTTGAGTCATCCGGACTCCGCCCGGCAGATCATTCAAAAGCTGATTGAAGAGATACATTCCGGCGCGGTGACGATTCCTCGCGAAAAAACAAAGACAAAGCTCCGCCGGCTTGGACGCAAGTTTGTGCCCGGCAGCGACGACTTTATTTTCCGGATTTAAGCGACCCTTCAGAGCGGTGCTTAAAGCGTGCCAGCAGGAAAAGTCCAGTGAGACCCATTGCAATACCTGCACTATAGAGAGACAAGTGTGCGGCACGTTGTCCGAAAATGACAATTCCGCCCGCAACGGCCACGGCGTTATTGATGGTCTGTGCAATCGGCATAAAACGCGACGCGGTTTTCTGCTGGAGTCCGACTTGCATGCAATAGTCGGCAGACACGTTCAGCGGAATAGCGATCAGTACGGCGCCCAGACTGAACAGCAGGTCTTCGTTGCGGAATAAGGCATGAAGGCTTTGCGTGTTGCGCAGTTCATTCAGCGTCAGATAGGAAATGGCTATTTGCGCAAAAACCGCACCGGCACCGAAAAGAACACCGGAGACCATTGCCCAGCAAAGCGGATGTTTTTTTGAAAAAAAGATCAGGACTGCACCGGATATCAGAACCGTCAGTACAAAAATGCCGACACTGATCTGTGTGCTGTGCTGAGTGATGTCGTATTGCACGCCGGATACATCGCCGAACGCGATCAGCACCGGCATCAAAATCAGCAGTACCAGTGCCAGTCGTGCCATCGGGTGCAGCTTCTCATGCAGCATGATCCGCGAGCCGGTCGCCAGTATGATAAAGCCGAACCCGTACAGCGGCTGAACTACTGCCACACCGACCAGCCGTAGCGCCGCCGCATAGGGCAGCAGGCCGAGGCAGCCGATGAAAAACCCGAGCATCCAGCGCCGGTCTTTCAGTAAACTCAGCACAGATTTCCAAACATTGGATCCGGGCGGAGCGAGAGAGGCTCCGTCGCGTTTACGACGGGGCAACGACCGCAGGGAGAGGCAAAACGTGAGTTTCGGCAGGCGATCGAGTGCCGACTTCTGCAGCACCGGTGCCAGATTGAACAGGCTCATTGCCAGCAAGGCGAGAACGATCCCGGCGGTTTTATAAAAATGTACAGGCATGAAAAGTAAATAGCAGATCGCCGGCAGAAAGAAACGCGGATTTCCGACCGGATAAAACCTACGCTTTTTTCTTTTTTGCCTTTGCGGCCGGCTTCACCTGATAACCCGGGCCGCCGTCTTCCGAGACCCGGCTCAAGTACTGTTCAATGGCATCTTCGATCAGGTATTGAATGGCGGTGCGCGGCCGCATGGACTGCGCCAGCGTTTTAAGCTCCCGCTTTAGATCTTTGCTTATCCGAACCGATTCAGTGTCACTCATTTGCGCAGTGTAGTAAAAATTCCACGGCATCCAAGCTCTTAAATTAACAACGAATTTTATCTTGATCTTCACCACAATTGTGGCAGTTTGTCGCTATGAGCAGGACGGTTATCAGTTCGAAAGAAGTTTCTGAAAGTGTACGGATTTCGAGCGAAGTCAAAAAGCGGCTTCAGGAGTATAGCCGGCAGCACAAACAACCGCTCCGCCGTGTATTGGATAAAGCTGTCGGACTTTATATGCAGGAACAGGGAGTGAGAAATAATGCTGAAAATGCAGAATGAATTTTTCATTTTACGAATCTGGCAGACGGTACGGACGGTTCTGAGCTGTCTGCTGGTTGTCACCAGCCTGACACTCATGATCCTGATTATCGCACTTTGGTGATTTGCAAAGAGAGTGAACCTGCCCTACGGGACTGCAGGCCAAGTACGGGCGGCCTCCCTTTGCACCCTTGCTTATGCCGTTCGGTCAAGTGACCGATACTGAATGGCTTCAGCAATGTGTTCTGTGCCGATCTGCTCTTCTGCCGCGAGATCGGCAATGGTGCGGGCGACCTTCAGAATACGGTCATACGCACGGGCACTGAAGTTCATTTCGGCCACGGCGGTTTTCAGCAACTGTGCGGCATCGTCTGTTGGATGGCAGTATTTGCGGGACTGTTTCGGTTGCATGTCCGCGTTGCAATGCACATGTTTGTTTTTGGCATAGCGTTCCTGCTGGATTTTCCGCGCCGCGACAATCCGTTTACGAATCGCGGCGGATGACTCGCCTTTTTCAAGTCCGGACAGCTTCTGGTAATCTACGGACGGCACTTCAATATGAATGTCAATACGGTCGAGCAGCGGACCGGAGATTTTTCCTTGATAGCGTTGAATCTGAAGCGGTGTCGAAGTTGACCGCGGATCATCCGGAAAATAACCGTCCGGTGTCGGGTTCATTGCCGCTACCAGCATAAACCGGCAGGGGAATGTCACGCTGGCCGCCGCGCGCGCAATGGTCACCGTGCCGTCTTCGAGAGGTTGGCGCAGCACTTCGAGCACGTTACGGTGGAACTCCGGCAGCTCGTCGAGAAACAACACGCCATTATGCGCCAGACTCACAGCACCGGGCACAGGATGCGCGCCGCCACCCAGCAGCCCGGCATCGGACACCGTGTGATGCGGTGAATGAAAGGGTCGCGTTGCCACCAGCGATTCGTGTGCGCCGAGTTTGCCCGCGATGCTGTGAATCTTGGTTGTTTCCAATGCTTCTTCGAGCGACATCGGCGGCAGGATGGAGGGAATCCGTTTGGCCAGCATCGTCTTGCCGGTTCCCGGCGAGCCGATCATCAGAATATTATGTCCGCCTGCCACCGCGACTTCGATCGCACGCTTGGCATATTCCTGACCCTTCACATCCTCGAAGTCGGCGGAGTACAGATTGTGATCGTGAAACGTCTGGTTCAGATCAACCGCATGCGGCTCCAGCTTCAGTTCCATATTCAGGAAGTCCGCCGCTTCGCGCAGATTTTTTACGGCGAACACCTTAATGCCGTCCACGACGGCAGCCTCTTCGGCGTTTTCCGCCGGAACAATCACCGCTTTGCGGCCTGCGGCGCGTGCCGCAAGCGTGATCGGCAGAACGCCGCAGACGCGGCGCACCGCGCCGGAGAGTGCCAGTTCACCGATAATGCAGGCGCGTTCCAGCAGGTCGGGTTTAATGTCGTTTTCCGCCGCCAGCATGCCGAGAGCAATCGGTAAATCAAAGCTGGGACCTTCCTTCTTGATATTAGCGGGGGCGAGATTGATCGTTACGCGTCCTTGCGGCGGCGTGAAGCCGGAATTGATCAGCGCCGTCGTTACACGGTGTTCGCTTTCTTTGACCGCCGTATCGGGAAGGCCGACAATCAGTGTTTTCGGCTCGCCGTGACCGCTGTTCACTTCGATTTCCACCGTATAGGCATCAACTCCGTAAACAGCTCCCGAAAAAACTTTGGCCAGCATAAGCAGTCACTCCGCAGTGAGAATAAGTGTCCGTCGCTTTGAATGCGGCATCTTGCAATTTAAGCAAACTTCCCGCAAGACTGTTTCGGTAGAAACAGCGGCGGCATCCTGGCTGTTGCTTTGCACGTCCGGGAAATATCAGGTGTGTTATTGAGTTGCTGGGGTTGAAAGGGCCGGGATATCTATGTATAACCAGCCTTGGTAAAGGGTTTTTTGTTCCGTAAAGCGATGAACATACCAGCTAAGAATCCGAGGAGGTTGGATTATGCAGAGCATTTTGATAGTGGACGATGACGCGTTTTTCCGGAAGGTGATCACGAAGCTTCTGACCGGGCATGGGTATGAAATCACTGTGGCCCTGAGTGGCGAAGAGGCGCTTCAGATACTTCAAACCCGGACGTTTGACCTGATGATTTCAGACGTCAATATGACACCCATGAACGGAATAGAGCTGTTGAAAAAATCCCGAGAATCCTATCCCTCTATGGGTGTGATAATGCTCACGGGTCATGACGAAATCGAAGTAGCGGTCGATGCCATGAAAAAAGGGGCCTTTGATTTTCTTGTCAAGCCCTTCCAGCTTAATGACTTGTTTTTAACTGTACAGCGCTCGTTGGGGTGTTACAGCGCTTCTCCGGAAAACAAGCCCATTGAAGCGCGGCTGAATATGCTGGACGGGCTCGTAGCGGAGAGTTCCGGTATGCGCAAGGTATGCGATGTTATCCGGCGGATTGCTCCGGCGAATGTTGCGGTACTTCTTTGCGGCGAGGCCGGAACCGATAAAGAACTCGTAGCCCGGGCTCTTCATTACTACAGTCCGCGCAAAGATGCCCCTTTTGTGATTTTCGACTGTTCCGGCTCGCCGGCAAAAATGGATATGACGCTGTTTGGGCGGGTAAAAGGCGGAACTCTTTTTTTCGACAATATCGATGCTATGCCGCCCGACGAACAGACAAAACTTCTGGATATCATACAGACCAGTAAAATCATTAAAAACGGGGATCCCGGTCCAGTCCCGATTGATGTGCGCATTATCATTGCTTCCAGCGAGAAGCTGGAACTCCTCGTTGAGCAGGGCATGTTTTGTGAAAATCTCTACTATCGGATCAGTGCATTGCGCATCGATATTCCGCCGTTACGCAATCGTCCGGAAGACATTCCTCTTCTCATCGATCAGGCCTTGTACCGGAATCTCGGTCCGGATGCCAAACTGCCCGTTTTCGATCCCCATGCGAAAGAAATTCTTTATAACTACATTTGGCCCGGCAACTCAAGTGAACTTGAGGCGGTTATCCGTCACACGCTTTCTTTAGCGAAAAACGGCGTAATCACCCGGGAAATGCTTCCCGAAGAAATAGTCGCCACTTTTGAAGAGGGGGTTCGTTCCCACACAATTGTGGATCATCGCGAACAATTTAAAGGACTGGCCTTTAAAGCCTTTTTGAAGGAAAAACAGGAAAAACTGCTGGGTCGGAGTGCCGATCGCCGGGAATCTCCGGATCAGCCTGTTGAACCTGAGGAAAGTCCGGGGCAGAGCATCGCACCGCTTGATGGAGAAAAAAAAGGAAGGCCGGACTTGAAGTGGATTTAAAGCTTCGTCGGGTTACCCTTCACGAATCTTCCAATCCTTGGAAACCTTCGTATCTTCGGCGGAAGCTGTAAGCGCCGGATAAAGTGGTGGGCCCGCTCGGACTTGAACCGAGGACCAAGAGATTATGAGTCTCCTGCTCTGACCAACTGAGCTACGGGCCCGAAAAGGCAGAAAGATAGTTTGCGCGCTGTTTCAACGCAAGCACTTATGCCGTCCGGCCTCCTGTGGACTTGTTTTTGTCTCACTGATCCCTCATCCTGAGCCTATGCTTCAGAACGGCGATATCCGGGCGTGGGTTGTTTCGGCAGACATGGGTCTTGGCCATCAGCGGGCGGCGAGCCCGCTGCATTTTATGGCCGAAGATGGCATTATTACCGCGGGCAGCAAAAACGTCAGTTCACAGCGGGAGAAAAAACTTTGGGACAAAACCCGCCGCTCCTACGAATTCCTTTCCCGTGTTCAGAGTTTTCCAATCATTGGAAAACCGCTCTTCGCTCTGCTCGACGAGCTTCAGAAAATCGCTCCGATTTATCCGCTGCGTGATCTTTCTTATCCGACGTATCAGGTGCATCTGATGAACCGGCTGATCCGCAAAGGCATCGGGCAGGAGCTGATCGAAAAAATGCGCACCAAACCGCTGCCGCTGGTCACCTCCTTCATGCTGCCTGCCGTCGCCGCCGACCTTGCCGGATACGAGCCGGTTTACTGCATCATCTGTGATGCCGAAATCAGTCGCGCATGGGTTGCCAAAAATCCTGCCGCCAGCCGCATCTGCTACTTTGTTCCTTGCGGACGCGCTATGAAGCGGCTGAAAAGTTATGGCGTTCCCGATGAACGCATTTTCCTCACCGGCTTTCCCATGCCGCTTGAAGTGCTCGGAAACCGCGATCTCGATGTGCTGCGCGCCGACATGGCGCAGCGCCTTCTCTACCTTGATCCCGCCTGCCGCTTCTGGCCGCTGCACGGCCTCAACGTCGCCCATTTTCTCGGCAAAGAAAACTGTTGTCCGAAGCAGGAACGTGTTCTCACCATCACCTATGCTGTTGGTGGCGCGGGTGCTCAGCGCAAAGCCGGACGGCAGATTGCCGAAAGCCTGCGTTCGCGGATTGAAGAGGGGGCGGTCGTCCTTAATCTGGTCGCAGGTGTTCGCGAAGATGTGCGGGAATATTTCATAAAAGTTAAGGAAGAGCTGTTTCCCGGCTCGAATGGATTACGTATTCTTTATAGCCCCGACAAGAGCGAATACTTCCGCCTCTTTGCGCAGACCATCCGTACAACCGACATCCTCTGGACTAAGCCGAGCGAGCTCTCTTTCTACTGCGGGCTCGGCATCCCGATCATCATGTCGCCACCCGTCGGTGCACAGGAACAATTCAATAAAAAGTGGCTGATGGAAATTCAGGCGGGCATTCCGCAGGAGGATCCGCGTTACACCGATCAATGGCTTTTCGATTTGCTGAACGAGGGGCGCCTTGCCGAAGCTGCCTGGAGCGGTTTTCTTAAAGCACGAAAATACGGTACGTATAAAATTCTGGATATCCTCAAAACCGGCACCATGCAGCGCGATCCTTCTCCGCTGAAACGCTGACGCAGAACCGGGTCAGCTTTCTTTTCGCTTCAGTTCGGATGCAACCCAGCGCGATTGTCTGGCGAGACCAAGCAGAATTTTCACGTCATTGTCGGTGAGCTTGCCCCGGCTGAAAATACGGCGCAGACCGAGCATCATGTGGTCGAGCTTCTCGATTTCGCAGAATCCCGTTTCGAGCATCATGGCGCTCCACGCGTCGTAGAGACGCTCGCGCATTTCCCCGTTGGCCTCCGGCGAGCATTCTTCCGGCGGTTCATAGGACGGATTGTTCGCCAGCAGAAAGAGTTCGTAGCAGCAGACCATCACGGCGTGCGAAAGGTTGAGCGAGCGGTAGAGCTCGCTCGACGGAATGTTAATGATGTGCGTGCAAACCGCAATCTCTTCGTTAAAAAGCCCTTTGTCCTCGCGCCCGAAAACGAGCGCGGCTTTATGATGCGCGGCGGAATCAAGTACGACTGGCGCGATGTCATGCGGCAGATAAGCGTGGTCACGGTAGAGGCCGGTTCGCGCGCTGGTTCCGGCCACAACCGTGCAGTCGGCGACCGCTTTTTCCAAGGTTTGGAAAATTTGAATCCGGTCAAGCATCTCTTCGGCTTTATACGCCAGTTTACGGGCTTCCGCCCAGTCGAGGTGCTCACCCGGCGAAACAATTGCCAGATCGGTAATGCCCATATTCATCATCACGCGGCAGATGGAGCCGATATTTCCGGCAAATTTGGGATCGACCAGCACAATTCGGATATTTTCGAGCGGGTTCATAGGGATTTGGAAGAATGGAACGGTGGAAGAATGGAATGATGAAAGCGGGCCGGAGTTATTCCTTCACTCTGATGTGCGTTGTTTCTCATCATGATTCCAATATTCCATCCTTCCATTATTCCGCGGCCTTCGGCCGATTTCGCATTTGAGCAGATCAGGGGGGGCGGCTACAATGCAAAAGACCGGAGAGAAATAATGAAATTGAAAAACATAACTTCAATACTGGGAGTCCTGCTGATATTGACGGGTTGTTCCTCTGTATCACAGCAGCGTGCAACGGTGGCGGACGGAGCCATCCAGAATGCTTCACTTGGGTTTTTCGGATTTATGCTCAAAATCCCGGAGGGATTTGAAGTGTACAATCCTGCGGCAAAAAATCCTGCCGAATACAACGAATTGCAGCAAATGGCGGTTCGCATCTATAAGCTCAACCGGGCGTATCATCCGCGCGGAAATGAGCTGTTCTATGAAAGCTTTCTGCTGATGTCGGAAAAAACCTGCTTTCTGCTGGTGACTCTCAAATCCGAAGGGATGCCGCTTCCGGACAGTTCACCGTTTTCAGATGAACCATTTTCGCAATGGCCGCTTCTGCCGCTTTACAATGTGACTTCGACCCGTTCGTTTGAGCTGGGCGCAAACCGTCAGGATGCGGTTTATACCTGCGGCTCAGCTTATGAACAGAAAGGGTGGTATTACGCCGGAGCGAAACGCAACAGCACTTTGTTCAGCTACGAAACCTGCAAAATTACCGGCGGCAACCGCGACAGCTACATCCTCATGGGCTTTGCCCTGCCGGAAAACGCGGCGGCGCTGGCCGCGCCTATGAAGCAGATGATCGACGGAATGAAGCTTTGAACTCTGTAAAACGGGGTTGAACTCGCCAGTGAACTTCTGAATACTCCCGCGCAATGACCGAAGCACCCGTAAAAGCATCCGTACCGCTCTGTGTCGATCTTGATGGAACCCTCGTCAAGACCGATACCTTCGCTCAGGCGCTGCTGCTGCTCATCCGCACACGTCCCGTGTCGCTTTTTGCCATTCCGCGTTGGGCGTCCGGCGGGCTGGCCTCTTTCAAACGGCGTGTTGCGCAGGAAATCAAACTGGATCCTTCTGCGCTTCCGTTCCATCCCGGCCTGCTCACTTTTTTGAATAGCGAGCGTGCGAAAGGGCGCGAACTGATACTGGTCACCGCCTCCGACGCAATGCTCGCTCATTCTGTCGCCGCGCATCTTGGCCTTTTTTCCGACGTCATGGCCAGCGACGGGATCATTAATCTCAAAGCGGAACGCAAACGCGATGCACTCATTGCCCGTTTCGGCGAAAAGAATTTTGATTACGTCGGCAACGCCTCCGACGACCTGCCGGTCTGGGCCGCCGCTTCCGGAATCATCGCCGTCAATCCCTGCGCACCGGTGCGCCGCGCGCTCAAAAACCGCCCGGCACGGATATTTGAAGACCGCCCGGCAAAACTGAAAACCTGGCTGAAGGCGCTGCGGGTTCATCAGTGGGCAAAAAACATTCTCATTTTTCTGCCGCTTCTGCTCGCTCACCGATTCGACACCCCGGCGCTTTACGTGCAGGCCGTCATCGCTTTCTTCGCCTTCAGCTTTGCCGCCTCGGCCATCTACATCTTCAACGACCTCTTCGACCTGCATGCCGATCAGCATCATCCGCGCAAAAAGAACCGTCCGTTCGCGGCGGGCAACCTGAATCTGGCTGCTGCGGCCGGTGCCGCGCCGCTGCTCGTTCTCGC
Organism: Kiritimatiellales bacterium; assembly: GCA_041674365.1. GTDB lineage: Bacteria > Verrucomicrobiota > Kiritimatiellia > Kiritimatiellales > Tichowtungiaceae > Tichowtungia. The sequence goes on from JBAYVX010000021.1 coordinate 10,115, forward strand.
GGCGCTCGGCGTTTCGCTGCTGCTGCCGCCCGCCTTCACCGCCGTGCTTCTGCTTTATCTCATCATCACCACACTCTACTCGTGGCGGCTCAAACAGCTCGCACTGCTCGACGTCATGACGCTCGCCGGACTCTACGCCATTCGCATCCTCGCGGGCACGGCGGCCTACGGCGTCGAAACCTCGACATGGCTTATCGCCTTCTCCATCTTCCTTTTCTTCAGCCTCGCCATGGTCAAACGCTACGCCGAACTGCTGGAAGCAGCGGAAAGCAGTCCCGACGCAGTCCGCGTCCGCGGACGCGGTTATTGCGAAGCCGACCTGCCGCTGCTCGCCGGTTTCGGCGCGGGCAGCGGATGCGTTGCCGTACTCGTTCTCGCGCTCTACATCAACAGCGAAAAAATTGTTCAGTTCTATAAAAACCCGGCGCTGCTCTGGCTGCTTTGTCCGCTTTTCCTCTACTGGATCGCCCGCGTCTGGCTGCTCGCCAGCCGCGGCGAACTCTCCGACGACCCGCTCGACTTCGCCGCCCGCGATCCGCAAACGTGGATCATCGGCGCGCTCAGTGCGGTCGTGCTTATTGTGGGCAGTTTATAAATTGACAGAGCACGCCCGGAAAAACGAAATCCGAAAGACCCAATGACGAAAGGAATGACGAAGCATGAAGGATCCAGTTTCCGAAATCGGATTTTCAGGTGTTTTGGGCATTTTATTTTTAGGGCTTCCTTGGGTATTTTTGTATTTCGGTATTCGTCATTAAAAGGAGAAGAAAAATGACCCCCACTCTCGTGATCATGGCGGCCGGCATCGGCAGCCGCTACGGCGGACTCAAACAGATCGACCCTGTCGGCCCGTCCGGCGAAATCGTCCTCGACTACTCGGTGTACGACGCCATACAGGCTGGCTTCGGCAAAGTTGTCTTCATCATTCGCCCCGACATCGAAGAAGCGTTCAAAGAAGTCATCGGCACAAAGCTCGATGGCCGGATTCAGGTCGAATATGTTTTCCAAACATTGGACAAAGTTCCCGGAAATTTTCCAGTTCCTGGAAATAGAAGTAAGCCATGGGGCACCGGGCAGGCGGTTTTGATGGCCAAGCCGGTTGTTCACGAACCGTTTGCCGTTATCAACGCCGACGACTTTTACGGCCGCGAATCCTTTCAGGTCATCGCAAAACAGCTCATGTCCATGGACGTCAACAGCACCGACTGCTGCATGGTCGGCTTCTACATCAAAAACACCCTTTCAGAGCACGGCGGTGTAGCGCGCGGCTACTGCGATGTCAAAGACGGCAAGCTTCAGCACATCGTCGAACGCTTCAACATCGAACGCAAAGAAGACGGCATCATCCGCTACGAAGAAAACGGACTGATTAAAAAAATGGAAGATGACGACATGGTCTCCATGAACACCTGGGGTTTCACGCCGCGCCTGTTCGAATTTCTCGAACGCGGCTTCGAAGAATTTCTCGCGGCCAGAGGATCGGAACTCAAAAGCGAATATCTGCTTCCCGAGCTCATCGATGGCATGATCCAGCACGGCGAAACTGAAGTGGCGGTTCTGCCGACGAATGAAAAATGGATGGGCGTTACGTATGCAGAGGATAAACCGCAAGTCATGTCCGGCATCCGCGCCCTCGTCGACGCCGGCCTCTATCCCTCCAACCTCTGGGCCTGATTTTTCCAATGGTTGGAAAAATATTTTTTACCACCCGCTTCGCTAGAGGGACCTCCGAGAGGGTCAGAGGGAAGTTTTAGAAGTCAGTTGAAATAAATAGTGCCTAGAAGTTCTTTGCCTTACTCCGAAGCCTGCTCTAGCGAAGCGGGTGGTGATCTGGTATTCCGAACGTGCTTTTTGGTACTCCAATAAAGAAGCGACTGACAGGAGCAGCAAAAATTAGGCGAAAAGTTTCCAAGCCTTGGGAAACCTGTAATCGCAATTGCTCTCTTCGCGCTTCCCTGCTAAAACATCCCCGTATTCGGGTTTTGGGGAGACCGGCCATTCTGCCTGACATCGGAATTCTTGTGATAAGCGATGATCAAGGCGGTGTTTCCCGCCCCTCATCGCAGACGTTAGGCATTTTGATATGAGAAATATACTCAACTGGATAATGCAAAACAAAGAATGGGTGTTCTCTGGGATAGGCGTTTTTGCTCTAGGGATTTTCTGCGCATTAATAAAGTGGTTAAGTCAAAAAAATAAACAAAGCGAACATCCTTCACGAATAAAATCATGCGAATCGGATTTTATTAGCCCTTCACGTTCGGTGAAAATTCGATATGCGAAGCCAAAAGACCTAAATGAAGTTTCTCATATAGCGGCGCACTATCTAGGTGAAGATCACGCAGTCCTAGAAAAAACCGCCAAGGGGTGGTATCAACGAAACCCAGAAATGTGCCGTGTTGTAGAATGTTTCCCTTCTCCACGAACGGGCAAGAACAAGTGGGGCGTCTGTGGTTATTACGTAACTCTTCCAATAGTGAACTCGACATTTGAATTATTAAGACAAGGGAAAATCGAAGATTTCCAGATTAATGCAGAGTCGATTAAAAAATTCTCCGATCCAGATGTCAGCTCTCTGTATATTATGGATCTTATGACCTCAACTAAATATTGCCCTAACAGAGGGTGTGCTCAGATTGCCGGATCATATTTACTCAGAGACCTCGTGTGGAGAGTCGACGGTCTTTTAAATGAAAATTCAAACATCAAATCAGTTGCAACAATCACAGCTTCAGATAACGGCAAAAAGCTCGTACAAAAGTTTGGATTTAAGAGAGATGAAAACTATAACAACGATATCGGTTGGGAATTCTGGGGTTCATCTGTTTGCGACCTTAATCTCTATAAAGCGAAAAAACATATGCCAATTCTGGAGGCACAGAACAGGTTCCAAGAAGAATATACAATTTAGCCTGACCAGAGCGTTCACTCTATCGCTTGCTCCGCGCGTTCAGGGTGACGCTACCGTTCTAAAGTCCAAAGCCTAAGACCTAAAGCCTATAGTCTCCAGCCTTTGTGAATTCGGCGATCTGCGCGTCACGGTTTTCGATGCGGTAGCCGCGTAATTTTAAATATTCCGGAGTGGCGGGGCTGTTCTGTTCGTCGGCGGTGAGCGGAACCAACTCAAAGCCGTCGTTTTCAACTTTCAGATCTTTGGCGGTCACTTGTGCGCCGTCGGCGGCTTTGATGACGAGCGCGGAACCCGCCGTGATCTCTACATTTTCGAGCGCGATGTCTTTGCCGTCGAGGACGAGCGTGGCGTCGCCGGAGATTTTGCCGCCTTTGATTTTTTCGCGGACTTCAGCCAGCGTCATGGCGAAGGACGGACGCAGCAGTACGCGTGGGCCGGGTGTGAACGGGATGCCGAGAATCAATTCTTCGTTGGCGGTTTCGACGTTGACTCCGGCGGCGGCGAGTTTCATGCGGCCGGCGAGGTAGAAGTCGGATTCAGCGGTTGCGCCGGATTCCGGCGGGCCGCCCGCCGCGTGTTTGGCGGCGGCGTCTTTGATGTTGTTTTTGTTGGCCGAGAAGGCCCACTTGCGATCAAAGACGGTGACGCCGGGTTTTTCGTCCGGGCCGAAGAGTTTCGGCAGATCCTGCATCATGGTTTCGAGGCGCGTCGGGCTCTTGAAGGCGGTTTTGGTGGCGTCGGCATATTTCGGGTTGACGAATTCGGCGATGATGCCGCGCGTGCGCTCGAGAATTTTGACGTAGGAGGCGAGTTTGATGACGAGGACGTTGATGTTGCCGGGAAACATGGAGAAGCCCTGTTCGTTCGGGACGTCGCCTTCCGGGCTGACGGTGGCGCGCAGCAGCGGGTCGAGCTGGTTGTATTCGACGTTGAGGGTGAGTTCGGTTTTGCCTTTAACCAGTTTGGCGAGTCCGCCGACCGCTTCGCCGGGGATGCGGTTGACGGCGATGGAGTTGAAGTCGAACCCTTTTTCGACGGAGACGCCGACGGCGGCGGGCAGGGCGTTGAAGACCTGCCCGTTGGTGTCTTGAATGAGGGCGAAGTGTTCGTAACCGTTCTTAACGAGTTGGGCGGCGAGGCCGCTGGTATAAAGCAGCATGTGA
>JBAYVX010000022.1:0-14163 GCA_041674365.1 Kiritimatiellales bacterium
ACATTGCTTTTTTCCCTGAAACCGCACAGCGCTGGGGGCTGTGTAAACAGCCGATGCAGTTACGCTCACTGATCAGCCGGAATCCGAAACTGAAGAAAACCGTCAACAGCTTTTCAAACCGGCTGCTCAATAAATCTGCGTAAGGTTTCCAAGCCCTGGAAACTTAAATCTTCTTATCCATGCATCGCCGGTAAAGTTCTATGAGTTTATCCGGGGCAATGCGGCAGGGGGCGCCTTCGCCTTCGAAAAAGCCGTGGGCGCGGATGAGATGCGCCGCAAGCGGGGTGAAGTTTAAGAGGTCGTTTCCTTCCGCATCTTTGACGCCGACGACCGCTTTGTGACAGTGCGCGCCGCAGGCGAAAGGACAGGGAATTTGTCCGAGTGTTTCGTCGGATCTGACTGTGATTTTTCCGTCAAATACCGAAATACGACTTTCCCATCCGCCGTCGGCTGCAATGTGAATATCTTCCAGAAATTTTCCGAGTTCTTCGACGGTGAGGCCGGCGGCTTCGACTTTAGCTGTATCGGCGGCGATGATATCGGCGAGCGGGCGTTTGTCGTCGCCGAGAAATCCTTCAACAGAGATATGTCCGGGTTCGAGGCGGTTGCGGATAGATTGGGAGGCTGGATTTTCTTTCATGAGAACTCCTAGCTGAATTTATCGTAAGCAATATTTTCTTCGGGCATGCCGTTGGCGGTGAGTGCGGCGATAGAGGCGTCGATCATACCGGGCGAGCCGCAGAGGTAGGCTTCCATGTTGGTAAGGTCGGGGCAGTGGCGGCTCATGACGTCAGTGACGAGCCCGGTCTCGCCGTCCCAGTTGTCATCCGGCATCGGTTCGCTGAGGCAGGGGAAGAATTTAAAGTTAGGCAGTGCTTTTTCGAATTCGGCCATTTGGTCAAGGCAGATGAGGTCCTGCCTGGAGCGGGCGCCGAAGAAGTAGGTAACGTTCCTCTGGATGTTTTCATTTCTGATGTGCGCAAGCATGCTGAGGAAAGGTGCCATACCGGAACCGCCCGCAATGAAGATCATGTTTTTATCCGTGTCCGTCAGGCGGAACTCGCCGTAAGGGCCGTTCAGCTTGATTTTCTGCCCTTCTTTCAGGTGTTCGAAAACGTAGGTGGTGCAGATGCCGCCGGGCACGAGGCGGATGACCAGGTCGATGTGGGTATGATCCTTCGGGTCGCTCGCGACGGAGTAAGCGCGGTAAACGAGAGGGATTGATTTTTTATAAAAGGAAGTTTTGATCTGGACGTATTGTCCGGGAATGAAGTCGATCTTTTCGCCTGCCGGCAGTGCAATCCGCAACCGTTTGATATCGTGACTGAGGTCGATGATGGATTCCACCCTGCCTTTATATTCGCGGACGTTGAGAAGCTCTTCGGATACTTCAATTTCCATGTCGCTGGAAATCTTGAGCTGACAGCTGAGGCGGACGTTACTTTCCCGTTCTTCTTTGGAAAGGTGCAGTTCCTCGGTGGGCAGAACGGGGAGTGCACCGGCGGTTACTTTGAGTTTACAGAGTCCGCAGACGCCCTGTCCTCCGCAGGCGGATGGAATGAATATCCCGGCGTCCTTGAGCGCTTCGAGCAGCGTGCTGCCGCCTTCCGCGGTTGCTTCTTTGGCACCTTTGTTGATGACGAGTCCGTAGACGCTGGCAGAAGAGCCGGCGGCATTTTCCGGCACTGAGCCGCCCGGTTTTTTTTCAGCAGTTTTTGTCATATAAAACGCACATTTAGTAAATTAAACGCAACGATCTGAAAAGCGGGGTAACCCTACCGGATAATTTTCTGTTTTCCAACCTTTGGAAGCCAATCTTCCAATCCTTGGAAAACTTATTTTTCAACTGTCGAAGCACCCCTCTCCAGGCCGAACAGCTCGCCGATGAAGTCGGGGGCGGCACGGTTCTGCAGGAACGAGAGCATTTTGTCGGAGAAGTAATGGCCGGATGCGGAGCGGACGGGCGAGGTATAAGCGCGCTTGAGGCGTTTGCGGTAAAGTGTGGAACCATCGGCGATGGAGGTAAGTTTGACTTCCCACTCGAAGCGCGCTTCAATTGTCCGCCAGCGCATCCAGTATTGCGACATGAGTGGACTGGTGAGCGCCATCCAGAAATAGGTTTTGTTTGAACCAAGCTGTGCTGTGCGATAGTCCCAGACGGTAACGGTCATCAGTGTGTCGGCGCCGTATTGCCGTGCCTCATCTTCGTTGTCAACGGTGAAGATGCGTTGATAGGTTCCGGCTTGAGTCAGTGTGCAAACAATTTCCAGTCCGATGTCTTCAGCGGCCGTCGCGCTGGTGATGACAACACCCCGCCCGTCCATTAATTGTTTGTAGAGCGGCTGATCCGGTTTGAAGTTGGCAGCCTTAAGATCGGGATGGATCCGCGGCGGCAGCACGGCGATTCGCAGAGGCTGCGGCGCCGAACACGGGTGCGGTTTGTAAATCGGGCTTTCAAACGATGTGGCGCAACCGCACAGCAAAAGAAAAACCGCCATTCCAGCAGTTAGCAATGGAACGGCGGTTTTCATGGGGCAATGCACTTACTTCTTATTTTTTGTCGATGACGATCGAATCTTTCGGCGGCATCACAACGATAACCGCACGGCGGTTCAGCCGTTTGTTTTCCGGCGTATCATTCGGCACGACCGGCTGCGAGTCGCCGCAGGCAACGGCTTTCAGGCGTTCAGGGGCAATTCCTTTTTCGTTCATCAGGTAATAGAGGACGGCCATGCTGCGGTTATAGGAGAGTTCCCAGTTGTCTTTCCATTTGGACTTCTGGATGGGATCGCTGTCGGTATGACCTTCAATGGTGATATCGCGATCGGCAAAATCCTGTTGAATGACGGCCAGTACACTATCAAGCGTGGTTTTACTGGTTTCTTTCAGATCGGCTTTGCCTGCGGAAAAGAGCACTTCATTCAGAATGGTGAAGCGGAGCTGTCCGTTGACGGATTCAACCTGTACATTTTCCATTCCGGGCTGATTACGCAGTTTGGCCAGTTCTTCTTCGGCGGACGAAAGTTGACGCTGCAGATCATTGATTTGTTCTTCTTTATCTTTCAGGCCGGACGCGTTGTCGTACGCATATTCATCAAGCGCATCGCCGATCAGCGCACCGGCGGCAACGCCGGCGACGGCACCGGCTCCTGCACCCTGCCAGCTGTTGAGACTGCCGGCATTATTCGCCCATACAGCACCAATCGTTGCACCGCCTGCACCGCCGACGACAGCTCCTTGCTGTGAAGGGGTCAACGGAATTTTCGGTGAACGGCAACCTGTGAAAAGAACGCACGCGGAAAGAACAGACATGGACAAAACACTCTTCATCCAACTCATGATGCACCTCACTTCAACATCCAATTTCCAATAAGAAACAGCTTCTGAACCGGGACGGACACATGCCCGACAAGGCCGGCAGAAAAGCCCTTTCTTAAGATGGTGACGGATGGTGCTGGATGTACGGATAAAGTCAAGCGTGATGAAATGATCTGTATTTTCCCGTGTCGTGGCACCGCGGTTCGGCACTGAAATTGCTTAAATCACCGGTCATAATCAGCAAGAATAGCCGAAATGTTGCAATTATGGAGCGGTTCGGTGCAGTTAAAGACAAAGATGTTAGTCGTTTTATGGAAAAGGCCGTAAAAACAGAAACGGAAAGTGACTATCGTGCGTTCCGGGTGCGATTTGCCGGTACGGATGACTTTGCGGCTATGACGCGGTTACTTCAGGAACTTTTTACCGTAGAAACTGAATTTGAGTTTGATGTTGAAAAACAGCGGTGCGGACTGCAAATGCTGCTTGATTCCCCTTCGGCTGGAATATGGGTTGCCGAACGGTGCGGGAGGGTAGTCGGTATGGTGACAGTTCAGCTGGTGGTCTCAACGGCCGAGGGCGGTCTTTCCGGACAGATCGAAGACCTCGTTGTTTCTTCTGCTTACCGCCACCGCGGGATGGGTAAAGCACTGCTTACCGCCGCCGTCGGATGGTCCCGTGAACAGGGCGCAACGCGTATGCAGCTACTGGCTGATGGACGCAACGTTCCGGCCGTTATTTTTTACCGCAGGCAGGACTGGAAACAAACCAACATGATCGCCCTGCGCCGCTCGATTTGAAAAAGTTCCAACCTTTGGAAAAAATAAAACGGGTTAGACCATGAGGGCGGCGAGGAAATGCCAGAAGGAGATGAAGGCATTTTCCAGAGCATAACCGGCGCCGAAGATAATGGTGCCGAGCGGCGTGTTCCAGAGCAAGAGGATGAAGATGATGAAGACGATGCCGGTATATTTTCTGGCAAACTGTTCAAAGGCCGGATGAAAGGCGGAGAGCACCGCGAAGCCGTCGAGCACCGGTACCGGCAGGATGTTGAAGACGAAAAGCATGCCGTTGACTGCGCCGCCGATGAAAAGAAAAGAGACCGCGCTTTTCGCGCCGAACGCTTCGGCCACGACCGTGAGCAGTGAAAAAATCAGGCAGAGAATCAGATTCATCAGCGGCCCGGCGAAGGCAATCAGAGCGCGCCGGAACGCGCCGCGTACGCGTCCGTCGCTGACGGGAACTGCGCCCCATGCCAGCCCGAAGAGCGCCAGAATAATCATCGATTGCATTCCCATCTGCACCAGCGGATTCAGCGTAAGGTGTCCGTTGCGCGCGGCGGTGTCGTCGCCAAAGCGCAGGGCGGTGTAAGCATGGGCGTATTCGTGGCAGCAGATGGAAAAGATTACAAAGACAATCCAGCTGAAATAAAGGGTCGGGTCGGTGAGCGCCTGTTGAATAAACATGAGTTGATGGTTTCTTGTTTTTATTTATGTGTTAGCGAACGTTTGAAAGGAGCGTCGTGAAGTGTTGTGCTTCATCTGGGCGATGGGCGTCATCACGTAGGCTCACTTGATTGGTTGGAGGATTTTTTTGATGCTCCATGTGCTTAACTTTTCTTGAGCTTCCATCTTTTGTGCGGGGCTCATTTTTTTCTCAATTTCAGCTAATGTGTTCGAAATATCTTCTGCTGAAGTACCCATTGGCTGTCCGTTTGGAAGGGCATAAAAGTATAACCACTCACCATTGCTTTCTTTCGAAACGTTGGACTCTAACAGGTACGCTTTTACGAGATCAGGAGGAATATCGTTATGCGACAGATAGATAGTTGCAAGATAGTGTTGTGCTAACAGTGCATCGATATTTTGAGAGAAATATCCAGCTTTTCCAAAGGCCCCAACAATATATCCATTGGCCCAAAGGCCATCCTTTTCCTGTAGAGCGGCCTTTGTATACCATTTGACTGCCTCATTAATATTTGTCTCAACACCGTTTCCAAATTGATAAGCAACGCCGAGTCGCAATTGCGCCCAAGGCTCACCCCGTTCTGCACACGGACGGAGTATCGCATGAGCTCTTTCGTAGTTACCATAGGTCCATGAATTATCTGCGGTTCGTTCGCCAGGATTCGGGTTTAAACCGGCGCATCCGGTTATGACGAAAAGTAGGCTCAGTAAGATTATGATATTTTTCATTTATAAATCTCCAACGTTTAATGGGCGTCACAATGGAATTGCCGAACGCCGAATCGCGAGGAGTCTAGTTGGCTGAGAATACTTCGTCAAATTGGAAACTTTACTCGATGGGAGTGAGAAGCAGGGTGTGGATGCGGCGCGGCGTGGCGTTCTGTACGGTGATTTCGAGGCCGGGTGCGGGAACTTTGGCTCCGGCGGGAGGGATGCTTCCGAGTTCGTTGAGAACGTAGCCGCCGATGGAGTCGTATTCGTCGCTTTCCGGAATGTTCAGTCCGAGTTGTTCGTTCAGGTCAGCTACAGCGAGACTGGCTTTAACGAGAATGGATCCATCGGTGCGCTTCTGAATATCTTTTTCGGCGAGGTCGTATTCATCGTGGATTTCACCGATGAGTTCTTCGATGATATCCTCCATACAGACAATACCGGCAGTGCCGCCGTATTCATCGACGACAAGCGCCATGTGGAAGTGCTGCGCGCGCATCTGGCGCAGGAGGTCGTTGATGGGCATGGTTTCGGGTACGGCGCTGAGTTTTTTGACGATGTCGGTGACCGGGCGGCTTTCTTCGCCGCCCGCAAAGAGGCGCAGCAGATCTTTGACGTGTACGACGCCCGCGAGGTTGTCGATGGTTTCGTCATACACAGGAAAACGGGAATGGGTTGAGCTCTGCACTTTTTCGATGCATTCGGCAACGGTGCTTCTGGCGCGCAGGCCTTCAATATCGACGCGGGGGGTCATGATTTCGCGGACGACGGTGTCGCCGAATTCAAAAACGCTGCGGATGATTTCGCGTTCTTCTGCTTCCAGTTCCTCTTCGTCGGCCTGATCGACGAGCGTCATGATTTCTTCTTCCGGCGTCGGACGGTCATCCTCATCGGCGGAAGAAAGGGCGCGGGCGAGAAGTCCGCGTTCCATGGCATAAATCGGCCAGACCAAGGGTGTCAGCAACCGGGTGAGGGCGATGACGAGCGGCAGAAAAAAGAGGGAGAGGCGGTCGGCGTAACTTTCGGCCAGAACAAAGGGAATAACGCGGATGAAGATCAGGTAGAGCGGAGTCATCACCAGCATCAGTCCCAGCCACTCGACGGCCAGCGAAAAGCTGAATGTGTGGAAGGCAAAATAGATGGCGGTGATTTCGAAAAGCGTCAGGCAGAAGCGCAGCGTGGTACGCAGCAGGTTCCAATGCCCGTGCCAGTGTTCAAGCGAGGCTGTGGCCTGTGGTTTCTTTTCGGCAAGACGAAGAATGCCGGCGTTGCCGGTTTCGCGGAAGGCTGCGAAGAGTATGGACCAGAAGCTGGCAAACAGAAGAGCGGCAGCACTGCCCGCAAGATAGTTGAAGTTGATTTCGTTCATGTCAGTCCACTATCAAATTTCTGATCTCCGATTTCAACCCTGCAAGCCAGCGCATTTCGGTGCGTCGCATGGCGGCGCGCCGGGCAGGGGTGTTGTCGTCGGCTCCGGAAAGATGGTCGAACCCGTGAGCGATGTAGAGTGCCAGCTCGGTGTTGACGCTGTCATGCAGCGGGCCTTCGCGCAGAGCGCATTCAACGTTAACGATCAAGTCACCAGTCGTGCCGGTTTCGCCGGGAACGGGTTCACTGCGGAAGCTGATAACATCTGTCGGGCGGTCTTTGCCGAAAAATTCTCGGTTGGTCTGCGTGATGCCCGCATCATCCGTCAGCAGCAGGGTAATTTCCTGCCAGACGGTATTCGGGTCGGCGGCTTTGAGCAGTCCGGCGAGTTCAGCGGTCAGCCGGCGGACTGCCGGCAGATTGACCCGATGTGCAGTTTGTTTGTTTTGAATAAACGTTTTCACGCGGTTAACGAATACCGAAGCACCCAAATACCCAAGGAATTCCGAAGTCTAAATTCCTGAAGCCGTCGGGCCTTTCGGTGTTTGGTTATTCGAGCTTCCTTCGTCATTGGGTGTTTTGGAATTTGGAATTTTTTCTTCTTCCTTCGGATAGGCGACGCGGCCATGGAGCATATTGGTGAGCGAGAAGATAAAGGCCTGCTTGATTTTATTGAGTTCGGCGAGTGTCAGGCTGCACTCGTCGAGCTGTCCGTCGCGCAGACGGGATTCAAAGATATCGGTGATCAGATTGGTGATGCGCACCGGTGTCGGTTTATCAAGTGAGCGTGACGCGGCTTCGCATCCGTCGGCGAGCATCAGAATCGCCATTTCGCGGTTCTGCGGCTTCGGGCCTTCGTAGCGGAAATCTTCGTCGTTGATGGCAGGTTGTCCGGTGCCGGTTTCTTTCAGCTGTGTTTTAGCGCGGTGATAAAAAACAGAGACAAGACCAGTGCCCTGATGCTGTTCAATGCCGTCGATGATGACCTGCGGCAGTTTATATTTTTTCGCCAGCGTAACACCTTCTTTGATGTGCGACACGATCACCAGTGTACTCATGCTCGGTGACAGTTCATCGTGCGGATTTTCGGTGAACTGAATGTTCTCGCTGAAGAAGCCCGGCTTTACGAGCTTGCCGATATCGTGAAAATAAGCACAGACGCGCAGCATCAGTCCGTTGGCGCCGATGGCTTCGGCGGCGTTTTGGGCGAGACTGGCCATCATCAGAGAATGGTGATAGGTACCGGGTGCGTTGATCGCCAGGCTTTGGAGCAGCGGATGACTCAGGTCGGAGAGCTCAAGCAGGGAAATATCGGTGGTGATTTTAAAAAGGTGCTCAAAGAGAGGAATGAGCAGCATGGCCAGCAGTGCGCTGGCCAGTCCGTAGAGCATCGCCACGCCGAGTTGAGACAGCAATACCTGCCAGGCAGGTTTCTCAAGGATGGCCATCACCAGTGCAAAAAGAATTTTAACTGCGCCGATCCAGAATCCTGCGCGGAAGAGAGCGGTACGGCGTTTAACATCGCGGGTTGTATAAATGGCGGTGACAGATACCAGCAAGCCGAGCACAAAGACATTGAAATTTCCGCCGAGCAGTGTGGCCAGCGCAAAGCTCACCCAGAATCCGGTAATCAGACCTGGCGCACTTCCGAGCAGAATGGACGCCAGCATCGGCGCGATCGACAGCGGCATGACAAAGTCGAGTAACGGTGGCGGAAGCATGCGCAGGTTAACGGTGGCGTAGAGCAGGCCTTTTCCGACAATCAGCGGCAGGGCGGAAAGTGTGACCAGCAGCAGAACCTGCCGGCGGCTGCGTGAAAGAGACGGTAGGACAATACCGGCAATTGCCGTTGTCAGAGCCAGACCAAGCATCAGTAGCAGGCCGCTGCCAGCCAGCCGCTGAATACGCTCGGAGCGGGTTTCCAGTTCACTAAGCCGCTTTTCGTGCGCCGCAAGCCATTTGAGCGTCTGTTCGTTCACGGTGTTTCCGCTGCGGATCAGGATCGTGCCGGATGTCACAGGTTCAATGACCGGATCAACCAGTCCGATTGCCTGCGCGCGCCGTGCGCCGGTTTCGGCGGCATCATACACCAGATTAGGCCACAACCACGGTGCGATCTGCGCGCGGAGGATTTCCTCGTTACGGCTCTCTTTCGGCAGTTTTTGAATAATGTTTGCCAACGTTGTTTTTAAAGCGCCGGACTGCAATGTGAAACTGTCGAGCGTACGGATGACATCCGTTTTTCCTCCGCTCAGCGCCACCTTGCCGGAAGGGGCGATTCCGTTGAATCCGGTTTGTGCGTCACCGGCAGAGATAATGCCGTTGTAAACCGTATTGGACAGTGCGTCGAAAATGACGGCCTGTACATTCGTTGTTCCTGCGGACGGGAAAAGCTTTGCCAGCTGATTGGTTGTCAGTACCATCCGCGCGCTATCAAGCGCCGAAACATCAACCGTAAAAACCGGAAGAACCGCATCGGCGGCGGCGCGCTGCTTCACCTGCGTCGAGGCAATATTTTCGGCGCGGAAGTCAACCGAAGCCGCAATGGTTTCAGGCGCCTGCTGACCGGCGACCAGCTGCTGAGGACGTAGAAGCCGCCCGCTGTAGAAGAACAGCACCAGTGTGCCCCAGAGGACGACGGTCAGCACCAGATTGAAAAGCGGAAAGTGCCTCTGCCTGCGGGCAGTGACATTTTTTGTCGCGGCGACACGATCCGTCGTTTTTTTGAAAAGTTTACGTTTCACGGAGAACCTCTGTTTCTGCGGGATTTATACTCTGTAGCGGCGGGTTGCACGAAGTTCTTTCCATTGGAAAATCCGATCCGGTTTTTTCCAAACCTTGTAAAGATTTCTTCCAGACATTGGAAAAAGCGGGGCAGAAAGTTCCAAGCCTTGGAAAAATCAGCGGATGGTGAGCGTTTCATCATTATACTGAACGGTCATACCGGGACGGACTTTGCGGCGCAGGCGCAGTTCGACTTCGCCGTCCACCGCGACCAGTCCTTCGCCGATGACGATGCGCGCTTCGCCGCCGGTGCCGCAAAGCCGTGCGGCTTTCAGCAGTTTATCCAGCTCAATGTATTCACCGGTGATTTCAAACTCAGCCATGTTTTTTCCTTTGCGCGCGAACCATCTCCAGCTCTTCATGGGTGGCGCGGCGGCGGTTATAGAGCGCGGCAACTTTTTCTTCGAGTGCGGCCCAGTCTTCGGGGGAGGCCGGGGTGTCGTAGTCCCAGCGTTCTTCATCGGAACGTTTAAACTGCCATTTGATTCCTTTATTCATGGAAACCGCAATGCGCACCGTGCGCTTCACGCCGTCGTCGAGTTTTTCAATCCATTCAATATCACGTTTCATAAACGGCGTTATTTCTGCTTTTTGGTTTTGCGGGTTGCACCGGTATACGCATCGGATTTTTCAGAAGCCTTTTTAATTTTGACGTCGCCGTTTGCGTTGGTATAGGTCACGACATTCGTCGCGGAGCCGGCAGATTGCGCGTTGGTTCCGGCGAAGGCGGCGGTTGCAGCCAGCAGGATGAGAGCAGTTAAAATGGTTTCCATGGCGGCTTATATACCCTTTGGCGGCTTCGGCTGAAAGATTAAATCAGAACAGAGCCAAAGCTGCGGCGGCCAGCATACCGGTGACGACGCCGTAAACGGCGTGATGATATTTTCCGTAAACGCGCGCAGCGGGCAGCAGTCCGTCGAGCGCAATAAAGACCATAACGCCCGCACCGGCCGCCGTGAGAATGCCGAGCGTCGCGCCGCTCATAAAGCGATAGAGCAAGGTGTAAGCGATCAGTGCGCCGAGCGGTTCGGCCAGACCGGTGAGTGAAGAGAATCCGCATGCTTTGGCGCGGCTGCCGGTGGCGTGATACATCGGCAACGCCGTTGCAATTCCTTCAGGAATGTTATGCAACGCAAGTGCAACCGCCGCTCCAATGGCGACCGGAGCCGGTGCGTGCAGCGCTGCGATGAAGACGGCAAGCCCTTCCGGAAAACTGTGCGCAACAATCGCCAGCGCGGCGGGCATGCCGGTGCGGCGGAAGGCAGGGTCGGGCGCAAGCTCTTCAATGCGATGCGGCTCATGCGGGTTTCCAAAGTCCGGAACCAGCTTATCAATCAGCGCGGTAATCAGAAATCCGCTGAAAAAAACGAACGCCGCGGAAACGGAGTTCCCGAGATCGGCTTCCGCAATCGGCATCAATTGCCGGAAGGCCGTCCAGAGCAACAGTCCGGTGGAAACGCCGAGGAAAAACGAAAAGCGGCGTTCGCCGGTGTGGCGTGTAAAAAATGCCAGAAGGCTACCGATACCAGTTGCCAGTCCGGCGGCCAGCGTCAGGCCGAAAGCGAACCAGACCGTCTGTGAATTCTCGAACATCGCATGGTTTTTAATCAGATGCTCAATCAGCATTTTTATACCGAGGCCGATCAGTACCAATCCGCCCGCCACCTCCATTTTCTTTTCGTTCAGGTGACCGAACAGCCGGCCGAAATAAACCCCGGCGAAGGAAAGGGCAAAAGTGACCAGTCCGATGATCAACACCGGCAAGATAATTGAAACACGCAGCATCGAAAGGCTGATCCCGATCGCGAAGGCATCAATACTGGTCGCAGTGGCCAGCATCAGCAGGGTAGGCAGATGCAGCGGATTTTTCGGGCCGTCTTCGTCTTCGGGCTGCATCGACTGGATGATCATGTGTCCGCCGACAAACAGAAGCAGGCCGAACGCGATCCAGTAATCGACCGCCGAAATAAAGCGGTAAGCCCACTGACCGAGAGCCCAGCCGAGCACCGGCATCACTGCCTGAAAAATTCCGAACGCCGCACCGACGAGCAGGGCGTGACGCGCTTTCAGGGTTTTAATGGTAATTCCGCTGGTGATCGACACCGCAAACGCATCCATCGCCAACCCCAGCGCAATTAACAGAATGGAAAGTATTGGCATAACGCAGGGAGCATAGCGGGTTCGCCGTTTCGCTGCCAGTCACTTTGTGCCTGACCTTACTTTGTGTCCAAACCTGGAAAGCTTCCGTTCTCCTCTGCTTAGCTGGCCACACATATATCGTAATACGATATATTAATCATACCTTCCAATGTATGGTTTCCAGTCTTTGGAAAATATTTTTCCAAAGGTTGGAAAAAGGGTGGCACCTGAGTATTCTAAACAGCATGCAAAACGCCTTCAGTCCGGTTCCGCTGGTACTCTTCGGGGTGCCGTTCCATAACGTGACGTTTGAGGAAGCTATTCAATGGACGATTGATCGCGTCCGTTCCGGCAAGCCCGGCGTCATCGCTACCGCCAATCTCGATTTCCTTGTACTGGCTCAAACCGATCCGGAACTGCGCGAGGTACTTTACGAAGCCGATCTGGTGATCGCCGACGGATTTCCTCCCGTGAAGCTGGCACCGTTTTTCGGTCCGCCGCTCAAAGGACGCGTCACTGGCAGTGACATTACGCCGATGCTGGCCGCACGCGCCGAAAAAGAGGGGATCAGTATTTACGGCCTAGGCGCCGCCGAAGGCGTCGCCGTGAAGGCGATGGAGGTGCTTAAAAAACGGCATCCGGGTCTGAAGGTGGCCGGTGTGTGGTCGCCGCCGTATGCACCGCTTGATAAAATGGATCACGCTGAAATCCTGCTCCGCCTTGAGGAAGCCAAGCCGGATATTCTCTTCACAGCGTTCGGTGCGCCGAAGCAGGATAAGTTTAATCACATGCACGTCAAAACATGGAAAGTTCCGGTTTCAATTGGCATCGGCGGAACGCTGGATTTTATTGCCGGGGTGCAGATCCGGGCTCCGGTCTGGGTTCAGAAACTGCAATGCGAATGGCTTTGGCGCTGGGGCACTGACCCAAAGCGGCTGACGAAACGTTACGTTTCCAACATTGTATTTTTGATCCGCGCGGTCTGGCTGACGCTTCAGCTCAAGCTCGGACGCAATATTCCGGCATTGATTGACCCGTCAGCTCCGCCGCACTGGCCGGAACACGGCGTGGTTTATCACGAGTTCCAAACATTGGACCCGAGCGAAGCGAGAGAGGCCTCGTTATTGCGAGGCAGTGACCGCAGGGAGTGGCAAACTTTATCGGAATATCTGTCCGGTAAGGTGGTCATCGACCTGCGAAATGTGGAAATGCTTCGCTCGGATGAAATCGGCGCGCTGCTTGAACTCAGCAAGCGGGTTGAAAAAGTCGTCCTGCTCCACGCGGGTTCCAAGGTTTGGAAACTTTGGGAGTTTTCTAAACTTACCGACCGCCTCCCGCTCGCCAAAACCTGCGCCGAAGCGCTTCAGATTTTTTGGGAGTAATTTAACCGCGAAGGAACGCAAAGAACGCAGAAATAATTAAGCCCCTCCGGCCTGCAAGATTTACTGATTTTCCGTGTTTTGCCACTCGCTGCGCTCCTTGCTGTCGCAGGGCTCCAGCCTCTGCCTTCGGCGGTCAGTGTGTTTCGTGGTTGTACCTGTCTTTTTCTCGGCGCGGCGTTCGCGGAAGAAGCCCTGGAGGAGAGCTTTACATTCATCTTCCAGAACACCGGTCTGAATCTCGACGCGGTGGTTGAGGTCGGCGTGGTCGAGGATTTCAAATTTTGAGCGGGCGCCGCCGCGTTTCGGGTCATCGACTCCCCAGACGACTTTTTTAAGCCGGGCGAGGACGATGGCTCCGGCGCACATGGGACAGGGCTCTTTGGTGACGTACATGACGGCGTCGGTGAGCCGCCAGTTTTCAAGCGTGGCGGCGGCTTGAGTAATCGCGAGCACTTCGGCGTGGGCGGTGGGGTCTTTGAGCAGTTCGGTCTGGTTATGGGCTTTGCCGAGAATCTGTCCGTCTTTGACGATGACGGCGCCGCAGGGCACTTCGCCGGCTTCCGCAGCGCGCTCCGCCTCGCGCAGAGCCATGCGCATGTAAATCACGTCTTCTGAAAGGGTGTCGTTCATAATTTATTTCTCAAGGAATCCGAGGATGCCGGTCATGATCATCTGTGCCGCCAGCGCGGAGAGGATCAAGCCGGTGATTTTACTTAAGATGCTGATGCCCCGGTTGCCGAGCGTGCGCTGAATGCGGGAGCCCAAGAGAAGCAGGATGCATAGACAGATTACAGCGAACAGCAGGGCTAGACTGCCAAGTCCTTTGGCGGTGGCACCGTTGAGTTCGGCACCGAGTACCAGCAAGGTGCCGGTAGTTGCCGGGCCGACAATGATGGGAATGGCCAGCGGTACGACGGCGATGTCGCCGTCGCGGGTTGTCTCAGCTGGAGCGGTTTTCCCTTGAACGAGTCCCACCGCTGAAAGAAAGAGCAGGGCAC
>JBAYVX010000023.1:0-14148 GCA_041674365.1 Kiritimatiellales bacterium
CGTGCGTAACGAGTAATGCGTAATACATAACCGGAGAACTCCAGAAATTACGTTTCTGACACGTTATGAATTACTCGTTACGTATTACGTTACACCAGTCCGCCGAGACGATACCCGGCCCAAACGGCAAAAAGACCGAGTGTATTGCTGGCCAGCAGGTTGATCCACGCAACAAGATGCTCGCCCTCGCGGGCCATTGCCAGCGTTTCGTAGGCGTAGGTGCTGAACGTGGTGAAAGCGCCGAGAAATCCGACCGTCAGCGCAAACCGGATTTCCGCCGCCATCTCAAACCGTTCGGAAAGCAGATGACCGATAAAGCCGAGCACCAGACAGCCGAGCAGATTGACAGTCAGTGTGCCGACCGGAAAGTCGCCCAGCCGTCCGCCAATCCAATGCTGCACGCCGGCAGTCATTCCATAGCGTGCAATTGCGCCGAAGAAGCCCCCGAGTCCAATGCAAAGAATTATTTTCATTTGTTTTTCCGAAAGTATTCGATGAGACGGTTGGTGGAGCTGTCGTGTTTGAGTTCAGTATCGCCCTGCAGCTCCGGCAGGATAGCCGAAGCCAGCACTTTGCCGAGCTGCACGCCCCACTGGTCGAAGGAGAAGATGTCCCAGATCATGCCCTGCACGAAGATTTTGTGTTCGTAGAGCGCAATGAGCTGTCCGAGTACTTCGGGCGTGAGTTTTTCGGCCATGATGGTGTTGGTCGGGCGGTTACCTTCAAAGGTTTTGTGCGGAATAAGTTCAGCAGGGGTTCCCTCGGCTTTGAGCTCTTCAGCATTTTTCCCAAAAGCAAGCGCTTCGGTCTGCGCGAAAAAGTTTGCCATGAGCTTGGCGTGGTGGTCGCCGAGCGGATTCTGCGATTTGCAAAATCCGATGAAGTCGCACGGAATCAACTTGGTTCCCTGATGAATGAGCTGATAAAAGGCGTGCTGTCCGTTGGTGCCGGGTTCGCCCCAGATGACCGGGCCGGTTTGCCATTCAACGCGCTTGCCGTCCTGCGTGATGGATTTGCCGTTCGACTCCATGTCGCCCTGCTGGAAGTACGCAGCAAAGCGACTAAGGTACTGATCGTACGGCAGAATGGCGTGCGTAGCGGCATCGAAGAAATTGTTGTACCAGATACCAAGCAGAGCAAGGATCACCGGCATATTTTCTTCAAACGGCGCGGTGCGGAAGTGGCTGTCCATCAAGTGAAAACCTGCCAGCATCTTGCGGAAGTTTTCCGGGCCGATGGCGATCATGACCGGCAGACCGATGGCCGAGCAGAGCGAGTAGCGTCCGCCGACCCAGTCCCAGAAGCCGAACATGTTGGCGGTGTCGATTCCGAACTTCGAAACTTCAGCGGCGTTGGTGGAGAGCGCCACGAAATGTTTGGCAACCGCAGTCTGGTCTTTCAGCGTGTTGAGCAGCCACGTGCGGGCGCTTTCGGCGTTGGTCATAGTTTCCTGCGTAGTGAAGGTTTTGGAAGCAATGATGAATAGGGTTTCATCGGCGTTCAGGTCGCGCACCGCTTCGGCAATATGCGTACCGTCCACGTTTGATACAAACCGGATGGTCAGATTGCGCTGCGAGTACGGCTTAAGCGCCTCATAAGCCATGACGGGGCCGAGGTCGGAGCCGCCGATGCCGATGTTGACGATATTTTTGATCGGTTTGCCGGTGTACCCTTTCCACTCGCCGGAGCGAACGCGGTTGGAGAAATCCTCCATGCGGTCGAGAACGTCATGGATGCCGGGCATCACGTCTTCATTGTCTACGAACACTTTTGTTCCGCGCGGCGCGCGCAGCGCGGTATGCAGCACCGCACGATCTTCGGTGCGGTTGATTTTCTCACCGGTGAACATCGCTTCAATTTTCCCGCGCAATCCGGCCACATCGGCCAGATCGACCAGCAGACAGAGCGTTTCGTCGGTGATACGGTTTTTAGAGTAGTCAAGGAGCAGATCACAGGCGCTGAGCGAAAAGGTTTCGGCTCGCTGCGGATCGGCAGCGAACAACTCGCGCAGATGTTTTGATTCGGTTTTTTTCCAATGTTTGGAAAGTTCTTTCCATTCAGAACGTTTGGTCAGCATAAGATTCTCCAGTTAAAAATCAGGCCGCAGAGTAGCCGGTGCAGGCGGGAGGATAAACCCAAAAATGCGGCAAACTCGGCGAACCGACGCTTGTTTCGAAGGGCTTTTGTGATACAAAAGACGAGTTATGCGCAAATACCCGATCTACCTGCTGTTCCTTGCCGCGGTTCTTGCCGGATGCGGAAAGCCTCAGACTCCCGCCGTTGCGGCGGCGATCACCAATGCCGTTGCCAGCGCGCTTCCGCCGGAAAATCTACTGCCGGTTGCACGGATTGCCGAACGGGTGGCCGACCGACTTCCCCACATCCACCTGAACCGCGACGACTTCAACGACTCCATCGCCACCAATGCGCTGATGCTCTTCATTGATTCTCTCGACTACGACCACTCCTTTTTCCTGGCTTCCGACATTACGGAGTTTCAACTGCAAGGCACCAATCTGGACGACATGGTTAAAGCGGGGCGGGTCGATTTTGCGCAAACTGTTTTTGAGCGCTTTAAAGAACGGGTCACCAATCGCGTTGCGTATGTCAATCAACTGCTTGATAAAGGCTTTGATCTGGATGCGACGGAAACCTACCACTGGAAACGCGACACCGCCCCGTGGCCGACCGATGAAGCCGCATGGGATGAACTCTGGCGGAAAAAGGTTAAAAACGACTATGTTTCCCGGGAGGCGGCGGTCGATGCCGGGGTTGACGAAGAAAAACCGGAAAGTACGAATACGGTAGCTGAAGCGGAAAGCAAAGCTCTATCACCAATTGATGCGGTTCGTGAGCGTTACAAACAGTATCAACTGCTGATTGAAAATAATTTTGATAAAGAGACCATTCTTGAACGCTATCTGAGCGCCTTCACTCACAGCTACGACCCGCACAGCGACTACCTTTCCCCGCGCGGGGTTGAGGATTTTGACATCAATATGCGTCTTTCCCTTGTTGGAATCGGCGCAACCCTGCGCAGCGAAGACGGGGCGGCAAAAATTGAAAAACTCATTGCCGGCGGACCGGCGGAACAGGATGGACGGCTTCTGCCCGGCGATAAAATCATCGCTGTCGGACAGGGAACCAACGAACCGGTCAGCATTCTCTACTGGCCGCTCAGCAAGGCCGTGCGCATCATCCGCGGCGAAAAAGGCACCCAAGTGGTGCTCACCGTTATTCCGGCCGAAGACACCACCGGTACACGCACAAAAACCATCGATCTCGTCCGTGACGAAGTGAAGCTGGAAGCCCAGGCCGCCAAGGGTGCGGTGCGCGAATTTACGGAAACCAACGGCGTGCCGTACCGCATCGGCGTGCTTACCCTGCCCGAGTTCTATGCCGACTTCGAAGCCACCCGGAACGGCGACAACGGCGCGCGGCGGGCATCCGTTGACGTACGGCGTATTCTCAACGAGTTTGCAACAAACAATGTGGACGGCGTCATTCTCGATCTGCGCAACGACGGCGGCGGCTCGCTGGCCGAAGCCATTGACATCGCCGGACTCTTTATTCCGCTTGGTCCCATTGTGCAGGTTCGTGAACAGCACGGCGTGTCCGTTCTGCCTGACAGCGATCCCGATACGGTTTACAGCGGACCGCTCGTTGTGCTGGTTAACCGGCTCAGCGCCTCAGCCTCCGAAATTGTCGCGGCGGCACTGCAGGACTACGGACGTGCCGTTATCGTCGGCGACAGCAAAACGCACGGCAAGGGCACTGTACAGACGGTTTATCCGCTATCAAACCTCTCCGACGATCTGGGCTCGCTCAAAGTCACCACGGCCAGTTTCTACCGTATCGCGGGCGGTTCCACGCAACTTAAAGGTGTTGTGCCCGATGTGATACTTCCTTCGCTCTACGACGCGCTGGAGATCGGTGAGGAATATCTCCCCCACGCCCTGCCCTGGTCGCAAGTGCGCAGTGCCTACTATCGTCCGTGGCCCGAATCCGTCAAACCGGTCATTCCGGAATTGCGCAGTCATTCGGAAGCGCGCATGGCAGACAACCCGGCGTTCACAACTTTTCTTGCCCGGCGCAACCGCATTCGCAGCCGGATGGAAAATCCGGAGGTGTCGTTGAAAGTTTCGGATCGTGTCGGCGAAATTGTCGCAGAGAAGGAGTTGGAGAAACTTCAAGACGAAGAACTCGCGGATGGAGATAAGGCAGACAAGGAAGATCCGATTCTCGACGAAACGCTCAACATTGTTGCCGATCTGTTACAGATCGGGGGGAAAATCCCCGAAGTCCTGATCACCAAAACGGACAACTGATGGTGGGCGGTGAGGGACTCGAACCCCCGACCCTCTCGGTGTAAACGAGATGCTCTAACCAACTGAGCTAACCGCCCGAAGAAGACGCAGAGAATAGTGAGATTTTCCTGCGAGTCAACCCCGCGAAATGATTTTTCCAACCATTGGAAAAAATCAGAGCGTTTTTTCCAAACATTGGAACGTTTTGAGGTGGTCGTAGGCCGTCAGATCAAGATGGATCGGGGTAATGGAGACATAGCCGTCGCGCACGGCGTGAATATCGATATCATCGCCTTCATCATGAACTTCGAGCGCACCGTCGAGCCAGTAGTAGGTGCGTCCGCGCGGATCAAGCCGTTTATGAAACTTTTCGATGAACCGCGAGCGGCCCATGCGGGTAACTTTGATGCCTTTGAGCTGATCGTACGGCAGGTTAGGCATATTGATGTTGAGCAGTACGTCAGGCGGCATCGGATTTTCGATGATTTTTTTTGTGAGCTCTTTGACAACGCGTCCGGCCATTTCCCATTCGGGGTCAGTGTAAGTGCAGAGCGAAAAGGCGATGCCGGGAATGCCCAGCACAACGGCTTCGGTCGCCGCCGAGACCGTTCCCGAGTAAATGACACTGATACCGGTATTGGAACCGAGATTAATCCCGCTCAATACCAGATCGGGCGGTGTATCTTTCATGACGGCACAGACAGCCAGCTTGATACAGTCGGCTGGTGTCCCGCCGATGCCATAGCCGAAAAATTCTCCGTTTTTATCGACCGGAGTACTTTTGATCGGGTCGGCCAGTGTAATGGCATGTCCGGCCGCGCTGCGTTCCGCGTCAGGCGCAATTACATGGAGTTCGCCGAATTCTTTGACCGCGCTGTGCAACGTGGCAATGCCCGGCGCATGGATTCCGTCGTCGTTACAAAGTAATATTTTCATGGACTGCTTTTTTGCCATACAAAGGCTGGGTCAATGATCGGACCATAGGAGTCGTTAATCGGTACGAAGAAAAGCCCGGTTTCAAACACACCGACGCCTGTGCGGACAACGGTCATGATAGCACCGGCAGGGATACCGACAGGCAGAACAGCCCACCACCCTTTGTCACGGCCGGAAATGATCATTTGACGGGGAATTTCGCCCCAGCCCGTCAATATATTAAATATACCCCGGCTCAGTTTAGAAGACATGTCCTGCACCACAGATTCAGTATCGGACAAATCATGTCCGGCAACCGTTTCGGCGCGCAACGTGCCTGCCACACATAAAGCAACCAGTAGAATGAACGATAAACGCATGGCCAGCCCTCCTGTTTAATATACCGAGGCTAAATGAAGTCCCCCGAGGCAACAAGATTTTTATCAATCCAGCCCTTCGCATCTTGCCATTCTTCTGACGGGTCGCTACCTTTTATGGCTCATGGGATACGAAGTTCTAGCACGGAAATGGCGTCCGCAGGTTTTTGCGGATGTGGTGGGTCAAAATCACGTTACGCAGACTCTGCATAACGCGATCAAAAACGAACGGTTGGCGCACGCCTACCTGTTTGTCGGCCCGCGCGGAACCGGTAAAACCACCACGGCTCGCATTCTGGCCAAAGCGTTGAACTGCCAGAATCGCAAAGGCTCTGAACCATGCAATGCCTGCGACTCCTGCAAAGAAATCATGAAAGGCAGCAGCCTCGACGTGATTGAGATCGACGGAGCTTCCAACCGCGGTATCGGCGACGTGCAGGAGCTGCGCGACAATGTCCGTTACGCTCCGGTGCGCGGGCCGTTTAAAATCTATATCATTGACGAAGTTCATATGCTCACCCGTGAAGCGTTTAATGCGATTCTTAAAACGCTCGAAGAACCGCCGCCGCACGTAAAGTTCTTCTTCGCCACCACCGAGCCGCAGAAAGTACTCACTACGATTCTATCGCGTTGCCAACGCTTTGATCTGCGCCGTATTTCTGTAGCCGATATCACTGAGCAACTGCAAAAAATTTCCAAAGCTGAAGGGATCACAATCAGTGCCGACGCCCTGCTTGCCATCGCCCGCGGAGCCGAAGGCGGTCTGCGCGATGCCGAAAGCGCGCTCGATCAGCTGGTTTCCTTCCGGGGAAAAACCATTGAAGAGGCCGATGTGCTTTCCGTTTTCGGACTGATCAGCCGTACGCAGCTTGAAGGCCTGACCGATGCCATTCTGGCCGGAAATATTCCATCCATCATTGAGGCCGTCGCTGAAATCGACCAAAGCGGCAAGGATATGCAGCGTGTTGTGCTCGAACTCCTCGACCAGTTCCGCAACCTGCTGATCGTTATGCACGCCGGAAAGAACGCCGCCGCCTTCGACCTGCCGGAAACGCAGATCGACACGCTCAAAAAACAGGCCGCAAAAAGTTCCGACGGCCGCCTGCTGCGGATCATCGAACTGCTGATTGATGTAGACAGCCGGATGCGCTATGCCCTCTCCAAACGCACCATGCTCGAAACGGCGCTCATCCGCGCCTCGCGCGCCGCCACCGTAGCGACGATCGATGAACTGATGAAACAGGTCGCCGCGCTTAAAAATCTTCCGGTCGCACCTACCGCCGTACAGGAAGAATCCGTTGCCTACGACGTAAAAAAAAAGTCCACGGATGATTTAGAGCGGCTCAAAACCGCATGGATCGGCCTGATTGAGCATATTTCCAAAGGCGCATCACAGGCCAAACACTATCTGGCCGACACCGTCCCGCTGAGCGTTTCTGAAACGCACGTGACCATCGGCATTGATCCAGAATTTGCTGGTGAACGTTCCAACCTGGAGAACCCACGCACCCTTTTGTTAATCCAGAAAACCCTGAGTTCATTCCTGAAGCGCCCGGTCTCGGCCGGCTTCAGTGTATTGGCCGGAAAGCCGAAAGCACTGCCGACCGATGCACCGGCTCAGGGCGTACTCGATAAACAGAAATATTATGAAAACCCGTCTGTTCGAAGCGTCCTCGAGGCCTTCAGCGGAGAAATAATCGATATTCGAGAGTAAAAAGGAACTTACAATGGATATGATGAAAATGATGAAGCAGGTTGCTGAAATGAAAAAAATTCAGAAGCAGCTCGCTTCAAAAAAAGTTGAATTTTCAAGCGGCGGTGGACAGGTGACTGTCAAAATGACCTGTGATATGAAACCGCACAGCATCACCATTGCACCCGAGCTCATTCAGTCCGGCAACATGAAAAAAATCGAAAGTGCCTTACTGGATGCATTTAAGGGCGTACTCAACGAAGCGCAGGCGGCAGCAGCCAATGACATGAAAAGTCTGACCGCAGGCCTAGGCCTTCCGTTTGGAAAATGAAACACTTCCTTCCATTGGACAACCTAATCGCGGCGCTGGAAAAACTTCCAGGCATTGGAAAACGCTCCGCTGAACGGATGGCGTTTGCGCTGGTGCAGAACCGCACCGGGCTGCCCCGGAAACTGGCAGATGCCTTACTCGCTGCCGATGAACAGGTTGATACCTGTTCACAGTGCGGCAGCATCACCGTCACCAAAGAAAATCCCTGTGCGCTTTGCACGGACGGACGGCGAGCCAACGGTCTGCTCTGCGTGGTGGAAAGCCCCGGCGACATCATGAAGATCGAAAACTGCAACGGCTTCGATGGCCGTTACCATGTCCTTGGCGGACACCTTTCCCCCGCGCTTGGCAAAGGCGTGGCCGATCTGCGCGTGAATGAGTTGCTCGCACGATTACAGTCAGAAAATATTCAGGAAGTGATCATTGCGCTCGGCACGGATACTGAAAGCGAAGCGACGTCCGGCTATCTGGCTGAACTGATTTCCAGCCGGGGCATCAAAGCCTCGCGCCTCGCCTTCGGCCTGCCAGCGGGAAGCGCCATTGAATATGCCGACTCCACCACCCTCTCCCGCGCCATCCAAGGCCGCCAGACGCTTTAAATGAAAATCGACCTTTGCGGCCGCTGTTTTCAGGAAAAAGTCAACGTCGTGAGACGTGGTGCACCCAACAGGAGTCGAACCTGTAACCTTCTGATTCGTAGTCAGATGCTCTATCCAATTGAGCTATGGGTGCTTCAAGGAAGCGCAGAATGTACTGTGTGAGTTCCGCTGAATCAACCGCAAAAACCAAACTATTTTGCGGCGGCCTGAAGCGCCGCGATTTTGTCGGTTTTTTCCCACGGAAACTGCGAACGTCCGAAGTGTCCATAGGCGGCGGTGTCGCGGTAGCTCCAGCCTTTGGGTGTGAGAAGGCCGAGCTCTTTGATGAGCACCGCAGGACGGAAATCGAAGATTTTCCCAGAGGAAACGATGACTTCCAGCTGGCTGTCTTCCAATGTTCCTGTGCCGTAGGTGTCAACGTTGATGCTAAGCGGCTTGGCAACGCCAATGGCATAGGCAACCTGCACCTCACATTTTTTTGCCAGTCCGGAAGCTACAATATTTTTGGCAACATAGCGGGCATAGTACGCTGCGGAACGGTCGACTTTAGACGGGTCTTTTCCGGAAAACGCGCCGCCGCCGTGGCTGCCAACGCCGCCGTAGGTATCGACGATGATTTTACGACCGGTGAGGCCTGCATCGCCGTGAGGGCCGCCAATAACAAATTTTCCGGTCGGGTTAATAAAGTATTCGACGTTGTCTTTAAGCAGGCCGGTCGGGCCGAGTACGTTTTTAACCACTTCAATCAAATCTTTCCGGATCGTTTCGAGCGGCACGTCAGCAGTCTGGTGCGAAATTACAACGGAAGTTATATGATCCGGCCGGCCGGCGATGTACTTAATGGAAACCTGCGATTTAGAGTCCGGACGCAGATACGGAATGGTTCCGGTCTTGCGGATTTTCTGCAATTCGTCGAGCAGCAGATGACTGTAATAAACCGGCGCCGGCATAAGAGCTTCGGTTTCATCGGAAGCATAGCCGAACATCATACCTTGGTCACCTGCACCTTGTTCGTGGGCAGCGGTCGCGGTGACACCCTGTGAAATATCCGGTGACTGTTCATGAAGACGACCGACATATTCAAAGGTCTCAGAACAAAATTCAAGTTCTGTACAGTCGTAGCCGATTTCTTTAACCACTCGGCGGGCAATGGCTTCGGGGTTGATTTTATTCCATCCGGAGCAGGTGATTTCTCCGGCATTCACAACCAGGTTGGTGCTGACGAGGGTTTCGCAGGCAACACGGCTTTTAGCATCCTGAGCGAGGCAGGCATCCAGAATGGCATCAGAAATCTGATCGCAGATTTTATCTGGATGACCTTCAGAAACCGATTCGGACGTAAAAATATGGTCGGCGCAGATTTTGCTCATAGCGGAATTCTTTCTTATAAATTCGTTTATCCGGATTGATGAATTTCGGAAGAATGTACCCGCTTCAGCTGATCAACTCAAGAATTTCCGGCGATGTTTTTTTGAGCAATGCACGGCACCGGCCTAAAACATCCTCACAGGGTCCGCCCCGCAAAGCGTCTTTGGCCAGTGTGCGGCACTCGGAATAGTGCAGGTTACGAATAACATCTTTGATCATGGGGGCCGCCGGAGGACTGATACTGAGCTCATCCACGCCGAGCCCGATCAGCAGAGGAACCAGCTCCGGCGAGGCGGCCATCTGTCCGCAAACCGCAACCGGAATGCGGTTAGCGTGTCCCGACAGCACCGTCTGCCGAATGAGTTTAAGAATGGAAATGTGTGTCGGCATATACAGATGAGCCACGTTTTCGTTCACCCGGTCAACGGCAAGGGTGTATTGAATCAGATCGTTGGTGCCGATGCTGAAAAAGTCGACATGCGGCGCGATGAGATCCGCAGTAAGCGCGGCGGAGGGAATTTCAATCATAACGCCAACCGGCAGTTTTTCAGCGTAAGGAACCCCCTCGTTTTTTAGTTCCTGACGGCACTCTTCGAGAATCCGGTTGGCTTGCAGAACTTCGCTGAGACAGCAGACCATCGGATACATCATGGAAATGTTGCGACCGACCGTTGCGCGCAGGATAGCGCGCAGCTGCACCTTGAAAAGCTCGGGGTTGGCCAGACAGAAACGAATAGCGCGCCAGCCGAGAAACGGATTCATTTCAGGTGCTGTTTTCAGGCTCGATGAAAATTTGTCTCCGCCCAGATCCAGTGTTCGGATGACCACCTGTTCGGGAGCGCAACGGTCGGCGACGTCACTATAGACCCGGGTCTGTTCTTCCTCATCCGGAACGTCCTCACTGTTCAGAAACAGAAATTCGGTGCGGAAAAGGCCGATTCCTTTCGCGCCGTATTTCTCGATGGAGGGGATTTCGGACGGTAGCTCAATGTTGGCGGCGACCGGTACATAATAACCGTCTCTGGTCTCAGACGGCTTATCTTTAAGGGTTTCAAGCTCATAGAGAATAACCTTCTGATCTTCCGCCTTCTGCGCATAAGCGAGCAGACGCTCGGAAGTCGGACGGATGATAACAAGCCCTTTACCGCCGTCTACCAGCGCGGTTTCGCCGGAGCTGACATGCGTGCTGATATCGCGCAACCCGACCACTGCAGGCACCTCAAGCGCACGGGCCATGATTGCTGTGTGCGATGTGGCACTGCCGAGATCAGCTGCAAGAGCCTGTACGATATTGCGGTTCATACCCGCCGTGTCGGACGGGGAAAAATCGTGCGCAACGGCGATGCAAGGACTCTCAAGCTGATCCATGCGATCCATCCGTTCACCAGCAAGGTTTTTACTGATGCGACGAGTAACGTCCCGTACATCGGCGGCGCGCTCCCGCAAATAGTCGTCTTCGACCCGGTTGAGCATTTCAATGTAACGTTCAGAGACATCATTGAGGATCACTTCGACATTACATTTTTTCTCGCGCAGGTTGCAGATCACTTCCTCAATAAAGTAGCGATCGTCCACAACCAGCAAATGGGCGTCAAAAATGCTGGCGTGTTCTTCACCAAGCACCGAGCCGACTTTACGCTGAATTTCCGCGATTTGATGACGGGTCTTAATAAGCGCTTCTTCAAAACGGACAATTTCAAGCGGGACATCCCGTTCGCTTATAACCCGCTCCGGAACTGTTGCACCTTCCTGAGCAAATACCACCACTTCACCGACAGCTACTCCGGGCGACACTCCGACACCCTGCAGTACCAGTTCGCCGGAGCAGTCTGTGGTTATTTCGGACACATTACTCCTCGAAAAATTTATTCTCAAAAAGTTCGGCTATTTCGGCCAAAGCCTCTTCGGCATCCAGACCGACAATGCGCACGCTGAGCCGGGTTCCTTGGTGTCCTTCGATTGTGAGCAGCCCCATGATGCTTTTGGCGGAGACTTCCGCACCCTTCTGGCCGATAAAAATATCACACGAAAATTTACCGGCGGTTTTGACCAGCAACGCGGCAGGCCGCGCATGGATGCCGTATTTATTAAGCACCTTAAACTCACACAAAATGGTTTTTTCTTCGGTCACAGTTTTACCGTTTTACGAAGGAAGTTCCCGATCAGCTTTTCGTCCAATTCCTTGGCCGCGTCATGCCCAAGCAGTTTGAGTTTATAGTTTAATGCAGCGGCTTCAACAATATTTGCCATGTCACGGCCCGAACTGACCGGCAGCGCAAAATAAGGGATTTTAATACCTAAAATTTCAATTTCAGTAGGTTGAAGACCCGTACGCTCTTCATCGGCATCATTCGTGTAAGGGTGCAGGTTAATAACCATGTCAAGCATGGCATCGCGCCGGATCGCCGACACACCAAAAAGACTCGGGACATGCACGATACCGACACCGCGGATTTCCATATGGTAGCGCGTCAGTTCGTGGGCAAAGGCCATCACGCGTCCGCCCGTACGCACCACTTCAGTTACATCATCGGCAACCAGACTGTAGCCACGCCCGATCAGGGATAACGCTGTCTCACTTTTACCGATCCCCGCTTTACCCTGAAGCAGTACGCCGATTCCCATAATTTCAAGCATGGTACCCTGAACCCGGTCGCGCGGCGCCGACAGCTCCTCCAGCACCAGTGTGCACTCATTGATGAAGTGGCTGGTAATCATCGTCGAGCGAAACAGCGGCGTCCCGTATTCCTCGGCCAGCATCTGCAATTCCGGAAGTGGATTGCGGTTTCTGGAAATGATGATCGCGGGAACATTTTTATCCAAAATGCCCCGTAAACGGGCTTCGCGCTCTTCAGAACTCAAACTTTTAAGATAGGTAAACTCCGCCAGTCCAAGCACCTGCAGGCGGCGCTGGGCGAAA
This sequence comes from Kiritimatiellales bacterium, assembly GCA_041674365.1. Classification (GTDB taxonomy): domain Bacteria; phylum Verrucomicrobiota; class Kiritimatiellia; order Kiritimatiellales; family Tichowtungiaceae; genus Tichowtungia. The sequence goes on from JBAYVX010000023.1 coordinate 12,511, forward strand.
TACTGAAAGAACCCGGTCAGTGCGAGACCGGGCCGGTTAAGGGCTTTCTCTTCGATCGTCCGATCCAGGCGCCCTTCGCCCCAAACCAGTTCCAGCGAAAGACGTTCCGCCCCGCTCTCCAGAAGTTCTTTCAGTGTAATCGCCACAAGGTTGACTCTTTCGTTTAGTTTTCCGGATGATGATGGTGATCCTTCACCTTCTGCCGCAGTTTACGAAGCTGGCGTTCTGCTTTGTCTAGAGCCTCGTCAATCGAGGTATACATGTTTTCAGAAGACGACTTGCCTTCCACATGAATGTTTTTACCCTGTACCAGCACTTCGGCTGAGTGCATAAGTTTTTGTAATTCCAGCACAATACGCACGTCTTCGACGCGCGGAAAATCAACCAGAGTCCGCTCGACCTTGTCATAGACATGCTCCCGGATCCCGTCCGTTATTTCGACATGCCGTCCTGTGATATGCACCTGCATGAGCTTCTCCTTTCTGTTACATACTGAACCGTGGACCCAGATAGAGTTCGCGGCTCATCTCATCGTTAACCAAAAAATCACTGGCCCCTTCGCGGAGCACCTTGCCTTCGCACATCAGATACGCCCGATCCACCACGGCCAGTGTTTCGCGCACGTTGTGGTCGGTAATCAGTACGCCCAGCCCCTTTGCCCGCAGATCTTTGATAATCTCCTGCACTTCATAAACCGCCAGCGGATCGACCCCGCTGAACGGTTCATCAAGCAGAATCAGCGACGGATTCGTCACCAGCGCACGGGTGATTTCCAACCGACGGCGCTCGCCGCCGGAAAGCGTATAGGCGCGCTGCTTTGCCAAATGCGTAATCTTGAGTTCATTCAGCAGAAATTCCAGCCGCTCACGGCGCTCACGGCCCGAAATCGGCAGTGTTTCAAGAATCGCCATCACATTCTCCTGAACCGTCAGTTTACGGAAAATAGACGGCTCCTGCGAAAGATAGCCCAGCCCCATCCGGGCGCGCTTATACATGGGAACCTTGGAAATATTCCGATCCTTGAACCAGACCTGTCCGGACGTCGGATGAATCAACCCGGTTACCATATAAAATGTCGTTGTCTTGCCCGCGCCATTCGGCCCCAGCAACCCGACAATCTCGCCGGGACGGACATTCACATCCACCTCATTCACCACGGTACGTCCGCGATAGCTCTTAACCAGTTTTTCCGTCCGGACTAAATAGGTCTCTTCCATTTCATTTCTCAAAAAAATTGGGTTGCAGTTTGTCGTCGGAATAAACTACCAGACGGGCGGACGGTTCACAAACCATCCGTTTACTTTCTCTCCAGAAACGGATGGTTTCGCCCATCAGCATGTTTTTCCCGTCAAGTATCCGGGGATTATCCTGCAACACAAACTCATCGGTTTTAATATCATATTCCGCGTTCCCGGCGAGAGCTTCCCTTCCTTCGTGCAAAATTCTAACGCCGGTCGAGGCACCGATCCAGTTAATTTGATTATCTTGTCCAAGCCGTATTTCCAGCTCGTCGCAAAACATCTCCACTTTTGAATCTTTAACGTGCACATTTTTCTCAAAACGGGCTTTATGAGCCTTGTAGTCAAGAAACAGCTCCTTCGACGTAATCACCGTCTCCGTATTACTAGCAACACCGGC
>JBAYVX010000024.1:0-13450 GCA_041674365.1 Kiritimatiellales bacterium
TCCGCGTGGGAAATGGTCGATCAGGTACTCAAAATCCGTGACGACTCGCCGCACCCAGTGCGCGGCGTCGTCTTCATGGGCATGGGCGAACCGCTGCTCAACTACGACGAAGTCATCCGCGCCGCGCGCATTCTATCCGAACCTTGCGGCGGTGCTATTTCTGCCAAAGCGATTACGATCTCAACCGTCGGCATCGTTCCCTCCATCCGACGTTTCACCGCCGAGAAACAACCGTTCCGGCTGGTCACCTCGCTCACTTCCGCCGATCCGCAAAAACGGCGAGAACTCATGCCGGTCGAAGGGGCGCATCCGACTTCCGAACTGATGGACGCGCTTCGCGAACGCCATCAAGTTACCGGCGAGCGGATCACGCTGGCGTGGACGATGATTTCCGGTGTTAACACCGGCGAAGAAGATGCCAACCAACTGACCGAACTGACCCGCGGACTGCCGGTCAAACTCGATTTGATTGATGTAAACGACCCGTCCGGAAAATATATTCCGCCTTCGCCGGAAGAATTGCACGCCTTCCGCGACGCCTTACGCCTTCATCTCAGCGCACCCGTCGCCCGCCGTTACAGCGGCGGTAAGGATATTAACGCCGCCTGCGGACTGCTCGCCGGCTAGCTTCGCTGAGTATCAAAATTACAAGGTCGTTTCCAAATCGGGCTGGGACGTGTCTTCAAGGGTTGCAATATCCTCATCCGCCATGGAGGCTGCTGGCTCTAAAAGTAACTGCCGCTTAATCCACGCATCTCTCTTCGCCGGATCATCCTTGATGGCTTGTTCTACCGCCAGGCTTTGGTGATACTCCTTAGCCAAAGCCGCCACTGTCCATTTTGCAACTAACCCAAACTTCTCCACCTCTTCTCTGATATGCCCAATATCCACTTTGAAGAACTCTTTTCGGTGATTAACTTTGTTCATTTGCATCATAACAAAGTGCTTATGTAGCTGGTTCTCTAGTGCGGGCGCATCCTCACTGAAAATCATTGCATGGACATCAAATTCAAACGGCACACTAGAATCTCCAAGCTCTTTTACGCGATCTAACGGCTCCAGCCTTCTTGTCATGCCGATCTTATAAACGTGCTCTCCAAACGATCCTACGTTCGAAATAATATAGACATGACCTCTTCGTGTCTGCTGAGCCATGGATAAAGCTCTCTGATTCTTTTCCTCGGCCACCTTCAACTTTTCCACTAAATCAGCAAGCTGTTGTTCGTATCTTCCCCGCTGCTCTTCGCTAGCTTGGGCAATTTGCGCCTGTGCTTTCTCCATCGCCTTTCGAAGCATATCTTCTTCTTTGGCCGCATCTTTCATTGCGCGCTCATATTCGCGGCGGGCCTTTTCTTCTTCTCTGATCTGCTCCTTGATGCGCCGTTGTTCTTCCCTTTCTTCCAGCTTGAGCTGTTGGGCTGCCGCCGCCCATTTTAATTCATCGATTCGGGCGGCCAGGTATGCTGGCGTTATTTTTGCTTCTCGGAAGGCCTTCCCGTTTTGATTGACTAAGGTGAAGGCATCTTTGATTTCTTGCTCTAATTTCCCGGCGTTATCATTCTTTACGCGAGATAATATCGAATCGACCTTGCCGTTGAATGCATCAATAACAAAATTGATTGCTATGTCCTTCCTTCTCGTCTCAACATACTCACAGGCTGCGGCAGTTCCATTACGTATCATCAGCCGCGTGCGTTCGCGGGCATTTTTAAGCTCAGCTCCAGCATCTGTAAAACCAAACTCCTCGGCTAAATCATCAAGCAGGCTGCGCCCTGGCACGAGGTATTCATCCCCATAGCCTTCAATGATGTTTTTCATCGCCTTTGCCGTCTTCTCCAACTGATCTGCATTTTTCATAGCGGCGTATGCCTCGCCCGCAATTTCTTCAGCCTTGGCGTTCGCCATATCTATAATTTTTCCGGCTTGAACAGTGGCTGAATCAAGGGAGTTTGCTGCTGCTTCTTTGAGCTCTTTTGCTTTCTGCCGCGCTTCGGATACAGTGGATGCCGCTTCAGTTTTTGCAGTCTCAACAATCTGTACAGCATCTTTTGATGCCGTTGCCTCAAGCCGCCTTGCTTCCGCATGGGCTTCGTCAAGATATGCTTTAGCGGAGGCTAATATTTCCTTGGCCTTTCCATCAGCATCGTCAACGACCCTCCATTTCGACAGCCGTTCATTTTCAGCTTCAATTTGGTCAAGTTTGATTTTTTGCTCTGCGACCGTTTTTTCGGCTACATTTTTTTTACCAGAGATCTTAATGAGGGCAACAATCGCGGCGATAAGGCATAACACTAATAGAAAATTCATACTCCGGTTACCTTTCTCGTGGTCTCGTTTGGTGGGTTAAACGAAAAATCGCTTTGTTGCGATTGAGGGTAAAAGCCGGGCCCGGCACTGTCAAACCAATGCCGCAGACAACTCAGACATCTTCAGGTTGTACTTTTTTCCAAACATTGGAAGCTGGCGGCGGAGATTTGAATCGCCTCACCTGACGTGCCAAAGCCGTTTCCACTTTTTCAATCCGCGCTCGCCATACAATGCCAGAAGTGCTCCGGCCGGAATGGCGAGGATGAGCCGCCGCTTTTGCGGCATGGACGCCAGAATCAGCGCGACGGGCGTGAGGACAAGCAGCCAATAGGTCAGCAGACAAACCATCTTTTTCATCTTCTCGTTTCCTTGCGGGTTAAGATCGACACTGGAATGTAGCCGGATGGCTTGAGCGCGACAAACTGGAAATGGTTGGTGGAACGCGATCTCCGAGCGCGTTCAGCGTGCGCGGAGCGCCCGCTCCACCTTTTTGGCCGTGCCCGCCGTGCGCAGCTGCAGATTCTGTAGGCGCGGGTGGAACCACGCCCTCCAATTCGGGATTGCGAAACCACGCTGAACCGTGGACACTCCCGACACTTAATCTATGAATCCTCAATCGAAAATTTCAAATCGTCAATCGACCATCGAACTGATGTCTCCGGCGGGATCGGAGGCGGCGCTGGCGGCGGCGATTGATGCGGGTGCAGATTCCGTCTATTTCGGTGTCGGCAAGCTGAACATGCGCGCCCGCGCCGCAAATTTGACGATTAAAGACCTTCCGAACATTGTAACCCGCTGCCGCGACGCCGGCGTGAAGAGCTATCTGACGCTCAACACGATTGTCTATGACGACGAAATGGAGGAGCTGCACGCGCTGTGCGACGCCGCGAAAGCCGCCGGAGTTTCCGCCGTGATCGCAACGGACATTGCGACGATTGAATACGCCCGCTCGATCGGCCTCGAAGTACATATTTCGGTGCAGGCCAACGTGACCAATTTCCAAGCCTTGGAATTTTATGCCCGAACCGCCGATACGGTGGTGCTGGCGCGCGAGCTTTCGCTCGAGCAAATTTCCAATGTTTGGAAAAAAGTTCAGGAGAAAGATCTGCGCGGTCCGTCCGGCAAGCCGATCCGCCTCGAACTTTTTGCGCATGGCGCACTGTGTGTCGCTGTCAGCGGCAAATGTTATATGAGCCTCGCGCAATATAACCGCTCCGCCAACCGCGGCGCCTGTTTCCAGCCCTGCCGCCGCGCTTACCGCGTGACCGACGAAGAAACCGGCGAAGAGCTGGTGATTGACAATAAGTATGTGATGTCGCCTAAAGACATCTGCACGATTCAGTATCTCGACCAGATCACCGCCGCCGGAATTTCAGTGCTGAAGATTGAGGGGCGCGGCCGGTCGGCTGATTACGTCGCGACGGTGACAAAGATTTACCGCGAGGCGCTCGATGCGCTGGCCGCCGGAACCTATACGCCGGACAAATTCGAGCCGTGGATTGCCGAATTGAGCAAGGTGTTTAACCGCGGCTTCTGGCACGGCGGTTATTACTGCGGGGCAAAGCTGGGCGAATGGTCCGGCGCGGCGGATTCGCAGGCGACCGAACGGCGCGATGAAATCGGCGTACTCAGCAACTTCTTCAGCAAGGCGGATGTCGCCGAGTTTACGCTGAAACGCTACCCGCTCAAAAATGGAGACACAATTCTGATCGAAGGACCAACCACCGGCGCGCTGCGCACTATCGTCGAGGGCTTGCGCATCAACGGCGAACCGGCGGAATCGGCAAAGCCGAATGATGTTGTAACTGTTGCTCTGCCCACCAAAGCCCGCCGTCAGGACAAGGTGTTTCTAATCTCGCCGCGCAGTTAGTTTACGTTACGCCAGATTTGCTGAAACGCACGAATCGCTTTTTCCGGTTCAGGGTTCTGCATGATAGCGCGCACAGCACAAAAATTGATCGCGCCGGCCTTCAGCACCTTCGCCAGATTCGTCTCATCGAGCCCGCCGAGAACAACGCAAGTAAGTGGAGAAGTTTTGATAATATTCCCGGCGCGTTTGATGCCGAGCGCGGGGTCGGCAACTGCTTTTGTTGGCGTCGGGAAAACGGGACCGACGCCGATGTAGTCGGGATTCAGGGCAACCGCCGCCTCTGCCTGCGCTTCGCTGTGCGTAGAAAGTCCGAAGATTTTTCCCGGCGTACTCCATATCCTGCGCGCCTCATCGACCGGCATGTCATTCTGTCCGAGATGAACGCCGTCGGCATCGGAAGCCCAGGCCAGTTCCACATCGTCGTTCACGATAAAAAGGGTCTGTGTTCCAGCTGTCACGGCGCGAACCTTGCGTGCTTCCACCAGAATTTCATCGCGAGGGGTGTTTTTTATCCGCAGCTGGACATAGCGCACCCCGCAATTTACTGCCGCCCGCGCACAGGCTTCGTAGCCGACAACCGGGTTGGTCATTACCAGATAGAGTCCAAAATTTTCTTTCATTGGCGGAAACAGTATCTGTTTTTTATGCGGCAGTCCATTCCGGCGAACTTCTCACAGTTTGCGCTTGAAATAAGAAGTCTGCTGACTATTCTCCTTGTCTCTTTCTTGCGGGGGCGTAGCTCAATGGTTAGAGTGCCAGCCTGTCACGCTGGATGTTGCGGGTTCGAGTCCCGTCGCTCCCGCCACTTCTATCGGATTTCAAAATTGAGAAGGCCGTCTGCCCGTAAACTTTTCTCCGATATAAAATCCGGGCGTTTTCTAAGGACTTTCTGCTCCGTTAAAAAAATTCACCTGTTTGGGAATAATTATTGCTTTGTTTCCTCGTACACGTCCGGATAGGCTTCATCCGGTATATAGCAAAGCGGGTAACCGATGATTTTAATGGGAAACAGAGTTCCGATGTTTAAGTTGCGGCCGTATCGAAGCTTGCTGCTGGCGGCTCTGTTTGTACTTATTATCGGCGGTCTTCTGTCGGCCTATTTTTTTATCGAGGATTCTTACTGCACGGGATGCAACCGCGGACTTTTTACTCTGGTCGTTGCCCTGATTATGGCACTATTGCTGGTCATTGTGGCCTTTTCGCGCTACGGGTTCCGGCACCTTTGGCATCATAGGAACGGCTATAAATGCGGTTGATGATTTGACTTTGCCGTTACTTTTCGCATAATCCCGCCTCTTTTTGTATGCCGGCGTAGCTCAGTGGTAGAGCAGCTGATTTGTAATCAGCTGGTCGGGGGTTCAAGTCCCTCCGCCGGCTCCACTTTTTTACAGACTGAGGCTCGGTTGTGGCTAGATGTTTAGTCCCGTAATCAGTAAATTCAAAACATTCGGAAACGCGGTGAGGACACCGCGTCTATGCTTTCCAAACATTGGAATCTCTGTGTTCATCTGCGGCCTCCGTGGGGACCTGAGGTATTTCAAACGTGCTTTTGATATTTCCAAAAAAGCAAGGCGTCAAAATTCCCGTGCGCGTTTCGGTATTCCCATCCGCCAACTAAATGAAGTAGGCTCGTGCTGTCATGAAAAAGAGACCGGTATTTATCGAGGAGCTGATGATCTGGCTGCGCGGACGCTTTTCGCTGACAGGCGAAGAAAAGGTCTGGATGCTGCTCATTCTCGTCATCTGCTGGGTCGGGCTCGTCAGTCGCTATTTCTATGTGAAACATCAAACGGCGCAACAGATCAGGGAACTCCAGAGACCTTAGACTTTTGACCTTGGACTTTCGACCGGTTATGCTCCGGCCAATGAAAGTTGCCCTTGTCCATTACCATGCACGGCCCGGCGGCGTAACGCGCGTTGTTGAGCGCGCCGTTGAATCGCTCGGCGACCGGGCAAACTGCCTGTTTTTCACCGGCGAAGCGGCGCGCGGCGAAACACCGTTGCAGAAAAAAATCCGGGTTCTTCCAACCCTTGGATATTCGATCGATAAAACGTTCCAGACATTGGAACTTGTGAAGCGCGCGCGCGGCGCGTTCGGCGGCGAGCCGGACATCTGGCACATTCACAACCACAGCCTCGGAAAAAATCCGGCACTGACGCAGGAAGTTATCTCGCTGGCGATGGCCGGGCGGAAAATCCTGCTGCAGATTCACGACTTCGCCGAAGATGGACGCCCCGACAATTACCGCAACCTTGGCAAACTTAAAAACCGGCTCTATCCGATTGCCCCGCATATTCACTACGCCGTTCTCAACAAACGCGATGTCCGCTTTCTGCTCGCCGCCGGAATTCCCGAATCAAATTTACATTTGTTGCCAAACTCTGTTTCTCCCCTCCCCAACTCTGAACCGGGAACTCCGAACTCTGAACCGCTCTACGTGTATCCATGTAGAGCGATAAGACGAAAAAACCTCGGTGAGATGATGCTGTGGAGCGCGCTGATGCCGGAGGCGAAATTTGCCGTTACGCTCGCGCCGAAAAATCCGGAAGTAAAACCGATTTACGATGCTTGGGTCGCCTTCGTCAAAGAGCTCAATCTGGACGTCGAACTCAACGCCGGCGCCAACGCGTCGTTTGAAGAAATGATCGCCAAGGCCGACGCGCTGATCACGACCAGCATCGCTGAAGGCTTCGGCCTCGCCTTCCTCGAACCATGGCTGGCGGACAAACCGCTGGCCGGGCGCAACCTGCCGGAGATCACCGCCGACTTCGCGGAACACGGGCTCGATCTTTCCGCGCTCTACAACCGCCTGCCGGTTCCGCTGGCTTCCAAGGTTTGGAACATTTCGGATCAATTTTTCCAAACCTTGGAAAAAACGATGCGCGCCGCGCGCGAAGCCTATGGCCGCGAATGGAACGACGGGATTCTTGAAGAAGCCAAAGCCGCACTGGTTCAAGACGGATGCGTTGATTTCGGTATCCTCGACGAAGAAATGCAACGCACCATAATCCGCGCCGTCAAAACCGATCCGTCGCTTCTCAGCTTTTCACTCGGCAACTCCTTTGCCGCTGTTGCGGCAAACCGCACGGTTACCGAAACCGCCTACGGCTCCAAAGCCTACGGCGATCAGCTTTTTGCAATCTATCAAAAACTGCTGGCCGCCAACCCCGGAACGGTGAGCTATGCCGACAGCGAAAAGCTGCTCGACGAATTTCTGCAGCTTCAACGGGTTAATTTACTCCGTTCATCGATGTAAGATGTTTCTTTATAAATGCTTGTGACTTTATCTGTCTGTGACATTCCCATACCTTTAAAGGTATGGGAATATGATTTATATAATATGCTCTTTTTAAATGAGTTGTGATTATTTTTTGCTGATTTTTCTCCATTCTACTATGCCGGAGAAAGGGGTTCCGTTGACTATTCCCACAAACCGCTTATTCTCTTTTCTCAAATGGAAACGGAGTTAATTCAGATCGTCAAATCGTTGAGTCGCCCGATCGAACCGCTACCGACCGGGATGAGAATCGATCTGCATCCGGTTGATAGCATCGAAACGGTACTGTTCGACGTTTACGGCACGTTGCTGATTTCCGGCTCGGGCGATGTCGGCACGGCCGCCGCAACCGACAGCGCCGAAGCATTGACGCAGGCGTTGCTTGCGTCCGGCTACAAAGGCAATCTCGAACGCGCGGGCGAACTCGGTCCGGAAATGATGCAGGCGGAAATCCGGCTGTGGCATGAGAAGGCCAAACAAAACGGCTTCGAATATCCCGAAGTGGACATTTCCAAGGTTTGGAAAAACGTGATCGGACATTTCCAAGCTTTGGAAATTCTGAAGCCGGATGACGATGACGGAAAAATTCTGCGGCTGGCGGTTGAGTATGAGTGCCTCGTGAATCCGGCCTGGCCGATGCCCGGCGCACGCGAAACCATTACCTTCCTGAAAAAGCGCGGGTTCAAACTCGGCATTGTTTCCAACGCGCAGTTTTATACGCCGCTGACACTGCAGGCGCTGCTCGGACAATCTGTCGAAGAGCTGGGCTTTGATCCTGAGCTCTGTGTCTGGTCATACAAAAAGCTGCGCGCCAAACCTGACATCAAACTTTTCCAAGGGTTGGAAAAATCCGTTGATTTGAGCAAAGCGCTCTATGTCGGCAACGATATGCTGAACGATATCTGGACGGCGACGCAGGCCGGATGCCAAACTATTCTATTCGCAGGGGATCAGCGTTCACTGCGCCGCCGCGAACAGGACAGCCGCTGTAAAAAGCTGATCCCGACCGCAGTTGTTGACGATCTCCGTCAAATCACAGAGATGGTTTAACGTCCAAACTTTTTGCGATACTCAGGGATAGTGATCATGGGCGGGCGCTCTTCTTCGACGATCTCATATTCGATCTGTTCGTATTTGTCGTCGTGCGCCTGAAACTGCCGCATGATGGTGGAGACTTGCTCCATGTCGATCTTCATGCCTTTGGCCTGCGAACGGGCAAGAAAGGTGCGTAAAATTCCGAAGGCCATTTTGCCGAGGCTGAGCGTTTCCTGGTTGCGGTGAACGCGCTGATCAAGATCGGTCTGTCCGAAGGCTTCAAGCCCCCATTTTTTATAGACGTCGAGGATATGCGAGGTTTCGACGCCGTAGCCGATGGGAAACGGAAGCTGTTCGAGGACTTCGCGGCGTACGGCGTATTCGCCGGAGAGCGGCTGAATGAGACCGGTGAGCTCGGGATAGAAAAGCGAGAAGAGCGGGCGCACAAGAATTTCGGTGACACGTCCGCCGCCGGAGGGGCGCACGCCTTGCGAGAAGGCGAGCGGCCGGTCGTAGAAGGCTTTGACGTATTTTATTTCCGGATTATAGAGAAGCGGTGCGATGAGTCCGTACGCAAAGCGCGGATGGATGTTGGCGATGTCGGCATCGACGTAACAGATGATATCTCCTTTAAGCTGATAGACTGCTTTCCAGAGATTTTCGCCTTTCCCTTTTTTCTCGCCGACCTGCGGAAGAATTTCTGAGGAAAGATAAACGTCCGCCCCGAAGGCGGCGGCAATTTCCCGGGTCTGGTCGGCAGAGCCGGAATCGATGACCGCAATTTCGTCAATCAGCGGATAGCGATCCATCAGTTCGGATTTAAAGAGGATGATCTCTTTGCCAATGGTTTTTTCTTCATTAAGCGTCGGCAGGCAAAGCGAAATGGTGAGGCCTTGCTTTTCTTTCGCCTCAATCAGTTGTTTGATATCCCAGAAGTGGGAGTGATGAAAGGTGTTTTCTTTGATCCATTTATTCAGTTTCATCACAGAATCCTCCATCGATGGCCAACAGCACTGCGACGAGCTGGGCGAGGCCGGTGAACATGGGTTCGAGCAAAACGGTTTCGCGCTGTTCGTGCAGATGTTCGCCGTCCGTAATGCCAAGTGTAATGGCGGGAATGCCGTGCACGATCAGGGCGGACAGTTCGGAGATGCTGGGGGTAATGTGCGGGCGCAGATGGAGCGCACTCATGATTTCACGCGTCTGTTTGACGAGCGGATGGCCGATGGCGAGCCCGGCGGGTTCGCGGCGGGCAATGATGTCGAGTGTGACTTCCGCGCCGGTCTGCGAACTGACATCTTCCATGATATCATCCAGTTCCGAAGCGATCTGCCGGACAATGTCGGCCGATTCACTGCGCACTTCAAACCGCAGAACGGCTTCGGTTGGAATGATATTGTAGCCCGCGCCTGCTTCGAGCGAGCCGAGGACAATGGACGTTTGCGGTTTACGCGGGAGCGGGATGCCAAGGATGCGGTTAATGACTTCATTGACAACAAGAATGGCGCCAGTGGTTCCGCGGCGGATCCAGTCGTATTCTTCGGGAACGCGGCAGGTGATTTCCCCGCGCAACATTCCGGCGGAAGCATAACTGAGCCGTCCGAGCTGAACGCCCTCAACACAGATGCCGGCAGTGATCGGGATTTTATTGTTATCCAGAAAGAACCGGATCCCTTCCAGATCGCCGCGACCGAGACTGCGCGCCGCAGCCATCAAAACGAGACCTGAGTCCAATGCCAGACCGAGCTTATCAAGCAGGGTCGGCAGGGTCGCCAGCACCGCGAGGCCGAGACTGTTATCGGCAATGCCCGGCCCGTGAATGTGGTTTGTGTGAACCGATACGGTGTGATCGCGCCGTTCGGAAAATACGGTGTCGGCATGCGCCAGCAGTAGAATATTGCGCGACCTGTCCGTGCCGGAAATCATGCCAAGCCCGTTACCGCATTCGTCGGACGACGTACTGGTGAGACCGCACTCACTGAAGCGCTGGAGCAAAAAGTTTACCCGGGCTTCTTCGCTGAACGTCGGTGCGGGAATTTCTCCGATCATCACGAGATTGGCCAGCAGCGTTTCACGCAACGATATGCAGGTTTCACGGATCGCGGGCAGATCGGCAATGATTTCTTCGATGCTGTGATGTTTTTTTTTCATATGTTCTCTCCGGGGACGTCCATCTATAAAGAAAAACATGCGCCCCGGCAAGCCCGATGAAAATATCGGCCATAAAACTGTTTTTGATACTTCATAAAAAATCAAACGTCTCTATCATGAAGGCATGAGCGAAAACATCGGTTTTGTATCTACGCGTTTTGCCGGAACAGACGGCGTTTCGCTGGAAAGTGCAAAATGGGCCGAAGTGCTGTGGAAATCCGAGCGTGCGTCGTTCTGGTATGGCGGACTGCTCGACCGCGATCCGGCAGCCAGCCACTGTATTCCGGAGGCGCATTTTGAACATCCGGAAAACATCTGGATCAATCAGCGCATCTGGGGCCAGCATCAGCGCGATCCGCTTGTCAGCCGCCGTATCCGTGACATGGCTTCGTATCTCAAATCGACGCTTTACGATTTCACCAAACGTTTCGATATTTCTATTCTTGTCGCGCAGAATGCGCTGACGATTCCGATGCATATTCCTCTCGGCGTGGCACTGACAGAATTCCTGGCTGAAACACGGATGCCCGCGGTTGCCCATCATCATGATTTTTACTGGGAGCGCATTCGTTTTTCCGTCAATGCGGTCAGTGATTATCTCGACTTTGCATTTCCTCCGCGCGGCAGCAACATCCAGCATGTCGTTATCAACGAGGCGGCCCAGGAGGAACTAGCCTGGCGGAAGGGCATTCCTTCGCTGCTGGTGCCGAATGTATTTGATTTTGAAGTGCCCGCCCCGACACCGGATGACTACACCAAGAACATCCGCACAGAGCTCGGCTTTGCTCCTGATGATGTTATTATTCTGCAGCCAACCCGCATCGTACCGCGTAAAGGCATCGAACATTCGATCAAACTGGTCGAAAAACTGAACAATCCGAAATATAAACTGGTGATCTCACACGACGCCGGCGACGAAGGCTACGAATATTTGAATATGCTGTCTGACCTCGCCGCCGGCTCGAATGTCGATCTGCGTTTTATCTCTGACCGGATTGGTGATATCCGCAAAATAAATACCGCCGGCGAAAAAATCTACACGCTGTGGGATCTTTATCCGCACGTTGATTTTGTCACCTACCCCAGCCTCTACGAGGGATTCGGCAACGCGTTCCTTGAAGCAATCTACTTCCGCCTGCCGATTCTTATCAACCGCTACTCCATCTTCGCGCGCGATATTGAGCCGAAAGGTTTCCGTGTTCCGCTGATGGACGGCTATCTGACAAAACATGTGATTGAGGATGTCCGGCGGCTTCTGGAAGACCCGAAATACCGCGCGCAAACCGTTGAACACAACTATGCCGTTGCCAGCCGATTTTTCAGCTATCCGCTTCTACGCCGCCGTCTGCGTACACTTATTACCAACATAACCGGGGTCGACTGATGTTTATCAAAGCCCTGTCACCTGAACTGCTTGACCGGATGCGCGAACGTTTCAACCGCCTCTACGGTCCGTTGCGTGCGGAACAATGCATTAAGCGGCTTGCTGCCATGATTGGACGCTACGGTATCGGCTACGGGTGCAACAAAGCCGGCCCGCTTTGGAATGAACAAACCACCGTGCTTATCACTTACGCCGATACGGTTCAGCGCGAGGGAGAGACACCGCTTGCCACACTTTGCAAATTTGCAGAAAAAAAGTTTAAGGAAATTTTCAGCACAATTCACCTGCTGCCGTTTTTCCCCTGGTCGTCCGATGACGGCTTTTCCGTTATTGATTACCGGAGGGTGAATCCAAGCTGCGGACATTGGAAACACATTGAAGAACTCGGACATCACTTCGATCTCATGTTCGACCTTGTCCTTAACCATGTTTCGCGCAGAAGCAGCTGGTTTAAAAACTATACGTCCGGTGTTGCACCGTTCCGGAATTACTTTATTGAAGTCGATCAGCAAAGTGATCTCTCCGCGGTTGTCCGTCCACGGAATCTGCCTTTGCTCACCGCCGTCCATGTGAACGGAAGTGAAAAACATCTTTGGACCACTTTCAGCGATGACCAGATTGACCTGAACTTTGCCAATCCGGATGTCCTGTTTGAGTTCTTCGACATTCTCCTCTTCTACATCGCCCACGGCGCGAAAATCATTCGGCTTGACGCCATCGCTTATCTCTGGAAACAGCCCGGAACCTCCTGCATACACCTCGAACAAACCCATGAAGTCGTCAAACTCATGCGCGACCTGCTCGACATGGTTGCGCCGGAAGCCATCCTTCTCACCGAAACAAATGTCCCCCACGAAGAAAATATTTCCTACTTCGGCAACGGTGACGAAGCGCGCATGGTCTATCAGTTCAGTCTGCCGCCCCTGCTGCTGCATGCCCTGCACACCGGAAACACACAACGGCTCACCGACTGGGCAAAAACGGTCTGCGAAACGCCGCCCGGCTGCACCTGGTTTAACTTCACCGCCTCACACGACGGCATCGGTGTGCGCCCGCTCGCCGGACTCGTTCCGGACACCGAACTTGCCACACTGGTTGAACGCGTCAAAACCCTCGGCGGACAGGTTTCCACCAAACGCAACAGCGACGGAAGCGAAAGTCCCTACGAACTTAACATCACCTACTTCGACGCCATGGGCGGCGACGAACATCAGGTTGAACGCTTCCTCTGTTCGCAAACCGTACTGCTCGGCCTCAAAGGAATTCCCGGCATCTACTTCCACAGCCTCACCGCCACGCCCAACGATCAGGACGGGTTTAAAGCCTCCGGACGCGTCCGGTCGCTCAACCGTAAAAAATGGAACGCCGACGAACTCGAAATCCTGCTCAATGGACAGAACACCACCTCGCAGGTTTTCAACGAAA
>JBAYVX010000025.1:0-13441 GCA_041674365.1 Kiritimatiellales bacterium
AACGAACCGATGTGCGCCATAATCGTAATCAGCGCCACCTGCCGGATATAAGTCGATTTCCCCGCCATGTTTGGTCCGGTAATCACAATCAACTGATGATCCGAGCAGTTCAGCGTCGTATCATTCGGCACAAACCGCTCGGCGTCCGGCATCTGCTCGACCACCGCATGGCGGCCGTCGCGGATGGTCAGCTCGTCGCCTCCGCTCATCGCGGGGCGCACATAGCGGCGCGTTAGCGCGTTCTCGGCGAAAGCGGACAGCACGTCGGCTTCGGCCACGGCGTGCGCGTTGCGCTGAATCGCATCAATATGTTTAACGACTTCCTCACGGATCTGACTGAACAGCTCAAACTCCAGTGCGACGGCCCGCTCCTGAGCGCCGAGAATCTTGTTCTCGTACTCCTTCAGCTCCGGAGTAATAAACCGCTCGGCGTTCGCCATCGTCTGCTTGCGGGTGTAGGTGTCCGGCACCATCGAAAGATTGCTGTTGGTGATTTCGATAAAATAACCGAACACCTGATTGAAGCGCACCTTGAGCGACTTAATGCCCGTGCGCTCCTGCTCCGCCGCCTGAAACTCCGCCAGCCACTGTTTGCCTTTGCCGGCCGCGTCGCGCAGTTCGTCGAGCTCCGCCGAAAAGCCGCGCCGGATCATTCCGCCTTCTTTTGTCGAAACAGCCGGCTCGTCGTCGATTGCCTCGTCGATCATTATTGCCAGGGCTTGTCGCCCTTGCCGCGCATCTGCGCGGCCTCTCTCGCTTTGCTCGGGTCCAAGGGTTGGAAGAATTTCGATCGATTTTTCCAAGGTTTGGAAGTTTTCGTTCTGCGCCAGCAGTTCCTTGAGCTTTGGCAACTGATCGAGCGATTCGCCGACAGCCCGCAGGTCTCGCGCGTTGCCGCCGCCCGAGCCGAGCCGCGACATAATCCGTTCCAGATCGCGCATTTCGCCGAGCAGCTCGCGCACCTGCGCCAGCAGCGTGCGGTTGGCGGTAAACGCTTCGACGACATCGAGACGGGCGCTAATAGAGGAAAGATCGCTCAGCGGGCGGACGATCCAGTCGCGCAGAAGCCGCGCGCCCATCGCGGTCTTCGTTGTGTCGAGCACAGAGAGTAGGGTGGATTTCGGCCCCTGACGCGCCGGATTGAGCGGAGCGACCAGTTCGAGATTCATCACTGTCGTTTCGTCCAGCAACAGATAGTCGTTCGGATTCTTCACCTGAATGCGGCGGACGTGCGCGAGGTTGCGGCGCAATTCCGTGCTGACATACTGAAGCACTGCGCCTGCTGCGCGCAGGCCGAGCGGCGAGTTTTCGCATCCGAACCCTTTGAGCGAATGCACCTTGAAGTGACGCAGCAGGATGTCTTCGGCGTTAGCGGACTCAAACGTCCAGTCTTCGCAGACGGTCTGTAGGGTTTTTCCAAGGATTGGAAGTATCGCTTCATCGTTCGCCGAGGCTTCGGCGACGATGCATTCCTGCGGCGCGTAGCGCGCGAGGTTTCCGGAAAGCGCGCCGGCGCTGGACGATTCTTCGATCCAGAACGCGCCGGTCGAAAGGTCGAGCATCGCGAGGCCGAAGTGTTCGCCGTCGCGGACGAGCCCCGCGAGATAATTGTTTTTTGTGCGGTCGAGCGTGCCTTCGTCGAGAATGGTTCCGGGTGTTATGATGCGCGTGACGGCGCGTTTAACAATCCCTTTGGCGGCGGCGGGGTCTTCGACCTGTTCGCAGATGGCGACTTTTTTGCCTGCGTCGATCAGCTGGGCCAGATAGCCGTCGGCGGCGTGATAGGGAATTCCGCACATTGGAATGTCGTGGCGCTTCGTCAGTGTGATATCGAGAATGCGCGACGCTTCCTTGGCGTCCTCCATAAACATTTCGTAGAAATCGCCGAGGCGGAAGAAGAGCAGCGTATTTTCGGGCAGCTCGCGGCGGATGCGCCGGTACTGATCCATCATCGGTGTGCTTTTCTCTGCCATAACCTGCACAAGCTAGCAGAGCCGTTTTCCAATGTCTGGAAAAAAGTTTTCCAGACATTGGAAATCCGGTTGCGGAAAAGATTTTACGGTTTAGAATGCGACCGTTGGCAGGGCGCATAAAGCGTCAGCCGGAAAAGGAGGGCTCATGAAACTGTACGGACTCGCAGGTCTGATGCTGGCGGCTATGCTGACCGGTTGCGGCGGAAACAAAATCGACGAAAACAAGCCGCTGGATCAGGTTGCGGCGGACGCGGCCCAAATGGGGCGGGCGGATCTGCAGAAGATGGTGGATCAATATAAAGTTGCGATTGCGGACAAAGGCAAGGAGCTCGATGCGGTCAAAGCCAAGATTAAAGAAATCCCGATTACGGAAATGATGGGCGATAAAGCCAAAATGCTGAAAGACGATGTCAGCAGAATCGCCGAGTCAACAGGCAAATTGAAAGACCAGCTGGCGGTTTATGCCAAAGAACTGTCCGCAAAACAATAGAGGGCTTTCCGGTTTTGAGCGCCCTGCCTTTGCAGGGCGTTTTTCAGCCTGATCCCAAACGCTTCTGTCAACATTCGGTGTGTGAACTGCGGAGGGCGTATAGTTATATTTTACGGGATTCCTCAATCTCAATTTGTGTTTTCCAGAGCATTTCTTTTAGTTTTACCAGCTGGATCGGCTTGATGAGATAGTCGTCCATTCCTGCGGCCATTCCGCGATTACGTTCTTCGCCGGCCGCATGGGCGGTCATGCCGATGATGACCGGACGTCTGTTCCCGGTAAACCGTTTGATAATTTCCTGAGTGGCCGTCAGTCCGTCCATGCGCGGCATCTGGATATCCATCAGGACGATGTCATAGGGCTTGGCGCCGATCATTTCCAGCGCCTCAACTCCGTCGCGGGCAAGGTCGGCGTTGTAGCCGAGCTTGGAGAGCATGCGCAGAGCCACTTTCTGATTGAGCTGGTTATCTTCGACAACCAGCAGGCCCAATGAGCTGGTGGCGGCTTGTGTATTGGCAGCGGCAACGACTTCCGTATAGTTACCTCCATCCCCGCGTAAGATATTAGCGATGTTCTGGTAGAGCATGGCCGGTTTGGCGGGTTTAACAAGATACGAAGAAATATCGAGAGCTTCATCGGGTTTTTCCGTTCCAATGGAAGTCAGCAGAATGATCGGCAGTTCTGCGGACGTTCGGACTTTACGGATTTCGCCGATCAGCATGACTCCATCTGTGACCGGCATCTGCATATCCGTGATCATCAGAATATATTCCCGTCCATTCTGGACGGATCGCAAGGCATCGGACGGGTTATTAAATGCTACCGGCACAAGACCCCAGCGGGTCAATTGGGCGGACAGAATTTTCAGATTGGTTTCATTGTCATCCACAATGAGTACATCACGCCGGTCAACTGTAAACGGTTTCTGCTCGGATCGGACGGTCTTCACCCGTCGGGCGGCGGAAACCTGAATGACACAATGGAATGCAGACCCTTTTCCCGGAGTGCTTTCCGCCCACAGGTTTCCGCCCATCAGTTCGCTCAGTTTACGGCTGATGGTCAGGCCGAGACCGGTGCCGCCGTATTGCCGGGTGGTGGAAGTATCAGCCTGTGTGAAGGCGGAAAATACCTCATCGAGTTTTTCCTGTTCAATACCGATGCCGGTATCGTGAACAGAAAACGTCAGCTGATATCCTTTGTCGTTTGGTTGGCCGGTAACGGTGATGCCGACCTCTCCTTTATGGGTGAATTTAAGTGCATTACTCAGCAGGTTGAGAAGAATCTGGCGCAGGCGTCCGGCATCTCCCCGCACCACAGACGGCACATCACTGCCCATTTCACACGTCAGCTCAATGTCTTTTTCAGCTGCTTTGGAAACCATCAGGTCGAGTGTGTCTTCCACACACCGAACCAAATCAAAATCCTGCTCTTCAATTTCCATCCGGTCAGCTTCAATCTTGGAGAAATCCAGAACATCGCTGATCAGTGAAAGCAGGGCTTCACCGCTGACGCGGACGATGTTGGCAAATTCTTTCTGTTCCGGAGAGAGATTGGTTTCCATCAATAGATCGGTCATGCCGATAACGGCATTCATTGGAGTTCGGATTTCATGGCTCATATTGGCCAGAAAGGCACTTTTTGCCTGGTTGGCCATTGCCGCCTGTGCCGCCATTTCATTGGCCCGGTTTATAGCTTCCTTGAGTTGGACATCGGCTTTTTTGCGCTCGGAGATATCCATGTATGCTCCGATTACTCCAGAGACGTTTCCCTCGGAGTCACGCAGGGGAATCTTATTTGTAAGCAGCGTGATAGTTGTTCCGTCCGCGGTGGTTTGCGGTTCTTCGATGAGAAGTTTCGGGAGACCGCTTTCAATAACCTGGCGGTCATCGGCGCGGTACAGATCGGCTTGACTGCTCCACACCATTTGAAAGTCGTCTTTTCCGACAATGTCCTTTGGATCTGCAAGATTTGCATCTTGTGCGAAGGCCTTATTGCAACCCAGATAGGTGAGGTTTTTGTCTTTCCAGAATACTCTTGCCGGAATCGCATTAATGATACCTTCAATAAGCTGCAGAGAGGTATTTAATTCCATTTCACTTCTGCGCAACGCCTCTTCTGCTTGCTTCCGCTCGGTGATATCGTGTCCGATACCCAGAATACCGATGATTGCACCCGAATGGTCGCGCATCGGAGCCTTAGCGGTATCCAGCAAGGCCCGGCGGCCGTCATCTGCAAATGTAATCCATTCTTCGTTATGTGTAGGTTTCCCCGCCGCCATCGCCTTACGGTCGCGTTCACGGAAGAAATCGGCAAGTTCGCGGTTCACGAAGTCGTAGTCGGTTTTTCCGACGATGTCCGCTTCCTTCGCGCCGAAAAAGCGCTCGAACATGGCATTACAGGCCAGAAATACACCATCCTTGTCTTTCAGCCAGATCAGATCCGGAATGGTCTGCACCAGCGTGTGCAGCCGGATTTCGCTTGCGCGCAATTGCTCACGCTGGTGATATGCCTCGGTTACATCGCGGAAGACGAGAACAGCACCGATAACGGTGCCGGTCGTGTCGTGGATCGGAGCACAGCTGTCGGCGATCTGGAATTCCGTCCCGTTTCGGGCAATGAGTGCCGTATGATTGGCTAGCTCAATGATTCGATTTTCGCGCAGGGTGCGCCCGACCGGTATTTCCGCGTCCTGTCTCGTCTGGGCGTGAATAATGCGGAAAACTTCGGCAATGGGCTTTCCGTAAGCTTCGTCGACCTTCCATCCGGTGAGTGTCTCTGCCACAGCGTTGAGGTTGGTTATGTTGCCCTCGGCATCACAGGCAATCACTCCATCGCCGATGGAGTGCAGCGTTGCCGACAGGAGCATTTCGCTTTTCTGCAGTTCTGCGGCGGACCGGCTCAGTGTTTGGTAGTAACATTTTTGATTGTGCTGCCAGAACACAAATCCCGCCACGCCCGCCATGACCACGATACCCAGCAACAGAATCAAAATCAGACCGGACAGAAACTGCCATTGGGCAAAGGCCTCTGCTGTATCTACTTTGGCAACCATGACCCAGGGAGAATCCGGGATTGGGAGGATTACCGATATCACATCGACATCGCGGTAATCTTTGCCTTGTACGACACCTTCACGGCCGGTTACACCCATAACAGCAGGCACATTTGTAGCACTTAAAGGAATACGAAGTTTAAGTGCTGTACCGGGCTGGTGGCGGAGATTGTTTAGGAAAAGAACGTTGTTGTCATCACGCCGCACGAGCAGCGTTTCTGCGGTCACACTCGGTGTCGGCCATGATTGGACGAGGGGGTAGAGGAATTCGCTGGCATTCTTAATCAGAATAACGGTCCCGATTGGCGTTCTGAACTGTCCGGTGCCGGTAAACATCGGTGCGGCGGAGCCGAGAAATGGTATTCCGCTTTCTTTATGGAGATAAAGGTCGATAAATACGGGCGTATTGTCACGCAAGGCTTCGGATAAGGCGGCTTTACCAGCCGGATGAATATCCGGATTTTCAGTCAGACTCAAATAGATCCGTCCGTCTGGATCGGTCAGCAGAATGTTGGCACAATTATTCTCTTTTTGAAACAGGCGCAACACATCAAGGATCTCTTTGGCGAGGTCATCGTTCGGATTGGCCATAAACCGGGTGACAGCCTGAGTGAAAAACCGGTTTTCCGCCAGCAGAGTGGCATCACCGATCAGGTCTTTTCTCCAAGTCGCGATTTCGCTGACTTTCAGACGGGCGATGGTGGTGAGCTGTTTTTCAACATCTTTCCTGATAAAATGCCTCTGATTATTGTAAAACCACCATCCTCCTGCCAGTGCGGACAGTATTATCGCCGATGCAATTCCGAGTGGCAGCGCAAGCTGCCTCAGTGTTGGTTTCGGCGAGACATATTTCTGCTGATTTGCTGAAAAAACAGCGGCAGTAATCAGCAGTAACAAAATCAGTCCAACAGGTAGCGCAGCGCCGGCAGCTACGTTCCAGTTCCAGGTTCGGGCATCAATATCCATTGCCAGTACGGCGAGTGTTGTGCGGGTTTGCAGGTCGGAAATGGGAACTGCGCCGCTGATAAATGCGCCCCATTGGTCGGTGTAGGGGCCTTCGGTATCCGCTATTCCTGTTGCAAATACCCGCCGGAATTTTTCCGGCACATCGTCATAGATCATTCCCGCCGGTGCCTCATTCTCTGAACCGGCGGGCTCATTATCCACAAAGAAAAAAATTGTACCATCAGGTTTGCGCCCCATAAGGTAAATAAACCGACACCGGGGATCGGCCGATCGAATAGCCGCGAACTGTGCTTTGATCCGCAAATAATCCGGATTGTTCAAATCGGCTGCCGTGCCCGAAAGATTCCGGATGTGTTCAACATCTATGGCCTGAGCCGTTATGCGTGTCTGGCGGAGCAGGTCGGTTCTCATTTTCTGATCCGTGAGCACGACGGTTCGCCAGCCGGAAACCATCAGTAGAATCAGCAGCACCGCAAATCCTACGGCTTGCCAATGCCGGTTCCTTTCAGAGCCTTGTTTTTTATTCATCCAAAACCTTTCGCAAATGTCGCCTCCGGCTGATAAAGGTTACAAAAAGCCGTTGGGCAAAGCCATAAATAAAGTTGGCTTACGTTGGGCTTGATTCGGAGGCTGATTCGTTTTTTTGATATATTGATTGGAGAAAACCTGTGCCGCCGATCATTGACAGAGATAAATGTATTAAATGCAGTGCTTATGAGGCGGTCTGCATACACGAGGCCTGATCTGTTAGAAAAATCCGGCGTGGGAAAGCCTTTTTGTCTGGTGCCCGGGGCGGGACTCGGCCTGTCCGCCGCAGGAGGAAACCCGCACGATCTTTCGATCAAGGGATTTTTCTGCCTCCGGCAGATCCGCCGCAGGCGGAAAGTCCACTATTTATACGCTTGGTGCCCGGGGCGGGACTCGAACCCGCACGATCTTTCGATCAAGGGATTTTAAGTCCCTTGCGTCTACCGATTTCGCCACCCGGGCGGAATTTTTACTCTCCGACTTGTTTTTTAGCCATTCGCGGCCTTGTCCGCTTTTCAGCCAGTTTTCACGACGACGAGCTTCCGTATAGTCGTCAAAATATTCCCAGTAAATCAATTCTAATGGTCTGCGGTTTTTTGTGCGAGAAACCTTACCTGAAAGATGAGCGCTAATCCGTTCCGCCAGATTCTTTGTGGAGCCCTTATAGACCCAGTCTTTGTCGTCACTCTGGAGTGCATAGGCCGCGGGTCTGTTTTCGAGAGGTTCCATATAGTGTTTTGGAGGATTTTTCTGCCTCCGGCAGATCCGCCGCAGGCGGAAAGTCCCTTGCGTCTACCGATTTCGCCACCCGGGCAAGTGAGAGAGTTGCGTATAATGCGGAGGCGGCGCGGTAAACGCCACAAAAAATTTCAATTCAGGAAATAAAGAACCCCTGCAACCGTTTCCGGCTGCAGGGGCCGAGTCTTCCTTTATTAATGGAAGAAGCGGAGAAGATGGTAACAAACCCCTAAGCACCAGCCTCCCCGAATCTCGAAGGACGGACTATACATGGCTGGGCAGACTTAAAAAGAACTTTTTTGCGGGGAGTTCCCCCGCAAACGAATTTGTGGGAATATCCAGGAATTGATGCAGATCAATGCGGGGTTTTTATGTTTCGGTAGATTATGAGGCGCAATAAAGGGTGAAATCCATGAAACGGAAAATTATCGAAATCGACGAAGAAAAATGCAACGGATGCGGCGCGTGTGTGACCGGCTGTGCGGAAGGTGCGCTGCAGATTGTGAATGGCAAAGCGAGGTTAGTGAACGAGATTTTCTGCGATGGGCTCGGTGCCTGTATCGGGGAATGCCCGACGGGAGTCCTGAAGATTATTAAGCGGGAAGCGCCGGAATTTGACGAAACTCTGGCGGCACATCATGTGCAGAAGAAATTACCGTTTGCCGGCGGATGTCCCGGCATGAAAATCCGGGTTGGAGAAAACAACCCTGCCGCGCTTCCGGTGGTTTCGGGTCAGGTCATTCCTTCAGACCTGAATCAATGGCCGACTCAGCTGCATTTGGTTCCGGTTGAAGCGCCGTTTTTCAAAAACCGTGAACTGGTTGTGCTCAGCACCTGTTCCCCATCGGCGTCGCCGGACGTCAACTGGCGCTTTATCCGCGGGCGCGCCATTGCCATTGCCTGCCCGAAACTCGACCGCACCGAAGGCTATGTTGAAAAACTAACCGCCATTCTGGCCTCGAACGGCATCCCGAAAGTCATCATTGTACGGATGGAAGTTCCCTGCTGCGGAGGGCTCACGATGATAGTCGAAGAGGCGGCCCGCCGCAGCGGGCGAACCGGCCTGATTGTCGAAGAAGCAACGATCGGTCTTGGCGGAGAACTGCTCGGAATAAAGGAAATTTGAAATGAATGACTTAAAAGGCAAAGCACTGAATCTGAAAGCGCTGGTAGATTATTCTGATGGAGCGGTTGTCAGCCGCACACTGCTCAAAAAAGAGACCGGAAACATCACGCTTTTTTCATTTGATAAAGGGCAGGGGCTGAGTGAGCACACCTCGCCGTTCGACGCTGCTGTGGAAGTGGTTGAAGGCGAAGGTACCTTTATCATAGCGGGCGAACCGCAGACGGTTAAGGCAGGCGAGCTGATCATCATGCCCGCCAACATTCCGCACGATGTACAGGCGGCACACGCTCCTTTTAAAATGCTGCTGATTATGATTCGCTCTGAATCATGAAAATCCACTGGCTTCAGCATGTGCCGTTTGAAGGGCTCGGGTGTATCGGGCCGTGGCTCGTTGAAAACGGTCACGAAGGTTCCTGCACACGGCTTTGGGCGGGCGACCGTTTTCCAGACCTTGGAAACGTTGACGGTTTAATTGTCATGGGCGGGCCGATGGGTGTAACTGACGAAGCCATCTATCCGTGGCTGGCGGACGAAAAAGCGTTTATCAAGGCCGTTATCAGTCAAAACAAGCCGGTACTTGGTATCTGCCTCGGCGCGCAACTGATTGCGGAAGTACTTGGTTCCAAGGTTTGGAAAAATGAGCAGAAGGAAATCGGATTTTTTCCAATGGTTGGAAAAAACGTTTCCAATCCTTGGAAACTTCCGGAGCAGTTCACGGCCTTTCACTGGCACGGCGACACCTTCGGCATTCCGGACGGTGCGGTGCGGCTGGCTTCCAGCGAAACGACAGAAAATCAGGCGTTCATTTATAACAGCAACGTGCTGGCGCTTCAGTTCCATCTCGAAACGACAGAGGAAAGTCTGCTGTCGCTTTATAACAACTGCTCAGAGGAAATCACCGACGCTCCGTTTATCCAAACCTTGGAAAAAATGCGTCCGTTTTTTCCAATGCTTGGAACCGCCAACGCGCTGATGTCCGATCTGCTGTATAAACTTTTCGGGTGACGTTTTTACTGCGGAATGACCAGCTTCTGTCCGACAGACAGGCGGTCGGGATCTGGAATTTTGTTAATGTCGATAATGGCCTTTGAGCTGACTCCATACGCTTTGGAAATAATGTAGAGCGTTTCACCGGGCTGAACGGTGTGTTCGATACCGCGTGAGGAGGTCGCGGCGGCTGGCCGGGACGCTGAAGCCTGTTTTATCAGTTTATCCAGCTCGCCGCTCAGGCGGGCGACCATTTCCTGCTTATCGGCTTCGCTTTTACGTTCAATGGATGCACAGCGGGTGTCGAGCTGGCTACGCAGCGTGTCGAGATCCCGGCTGATTCGTCCAATTTCCAATTCGAGCGATTCCAGCCGGCCCGACAGGCGCTGCTGGTTTTCCTGCGCGATGAGCTGATCCTGGCTTAATGCCGCGCGATCGGCGCGGGTCTGAACCTGAAAGGGCATGGTTTCGCAGCCGGTCAGAGTCATTGCCAGCAACACAACACAAACAAAATTTTTCATAATTGATTTTCTCCAATACTCCATGAATCCACTATTCCATTCTCTAAGGTTTCCAAAGATACAAAAATTGCGGCGAATGCAGCTTTAGGTCCGGCAGCACAACAGGGCTTTTCCCTTCAATGAGCTGCTCAAAAAAAGTGCGTTGCGGCTCGTAGCGCACGACGCGCAGGGCGCCGGTGTCGAGCAGTTGCGCCGTGCGGCTGAGCGCATCGTTCCAGTATCCGATTTCGTCAATCAATCCTTTATCTAGCGCATCGTCGGCGGAAAAAATACGCCCGTCGAATAACTCCGGTGTTGCGGCGGGATTGAGTTTACGTGATTCGGCCACAATGCCACGGAAGCGGGTTTGCATGCCGTCAATCAACGTCTGAAGCAGGGCCACCTGATTGGTGTCAACCGCTCGGAAGGGATTCAGCATATCCTTGTTCGCGCCCGATTTAATGGTGACGTCCGTAATGCCGATTTTTTCCGAAAGACCCTGAAAGTTCATCGACTGCATAATTACGCCGATCGAGCCGACAACCGCGGTCGGTTCGGCAATAATAAAGTCGCCTGCCATAGCCGCGTAGTAGGCGCCGGATGCTCCGAGATCGCGGATGAAAACGACCACACGGCGGTCGGGACGGCTTTCGCGGAATTTGTGAAGCGCGTTATAAATTTCATCACTGGGCGTCACGCCGCCGCCGGGCGAGTTGACCTCCAGAATGATCGCGCGCATCGCCGGATCGCGCTCCGCGGCGCGCACCTGCGTGAGAATGCTGGCGACCATATCGGAGCGGGCGGAGAAAAAGCCCTCTTCATCGGAATGCATAATCACGCCGTCGAGCGGAATGCGAACCACTTTGACCTCGCCGCTGCCGAACGACCAGGTTTCGTCGAGCTTCGGCGCTTCGTCTCGCGGATAATCCGGCTCGATCTGTTTGCAGCGCGACAGCCAGGTTCCTGCCAGTGCCAGTGAAAGAAGGGCAACAGCAATCTGTAACTTCCGGTTGGGTTTTCGGTGATTCATGCCGGGCATTCTAAGATGCGGGCCGCCGAAATCCAGTTTTTAGCAAAATCAATTGACCTCGCCGGTTCCTTCGGCTACAAGCTCTCCCCACTATGGGACAGCAACTTAAAGAACGAACCAAACAGCGCCGCCGCGTTCTCCGCAAGAAACGCCTCAAAGTGCGGGCCCGCGAAGCCGCCGCCGCCAAGAAGTAATCCGCTTCCGGCCTTTGGAACTGAACAACCTCGCAGAACCCGTTCTGCGGGGCTTTTCTGTTTAATGGATGGCCGGATCCCGTTTTCATCTTTCATATTTCATAGTTCATACTTCGGAGGCTCTCTGGTAGTCTCCCGCCCATGATTACTTTCCTCGAAGGCATTCTCGAAGAAAAACAGCCGGGCCGCGCAGTGATCAACGTCGGCGGAGTCGGCTACGGAGTGCACGTTCCGCTCAGCAGCTTTGACCGCCTGCCGCCCGAAGGGGCCAAAACCCGCGTCCTGATCTATCACCACATCACCGACGTTTCGCAGGCGCTCTTCGGTTTTGCCACCGAGGACGAACGCCGCATGTTCATGCTGCTGCTCGGCGTCAGCGGTGTCGGCCCGAAAATCGCCGTTGCTGCGCTTTCCGGTCTCTCTGTGCGTGAACTCAAAACCGCGCTGATCGAAAGCGATGTGAAGCGCATCTCCTCCATCTCCGGCATCGGTAAGAAAACCGCGGAACGGATCATTGTCGAGCTGCGCGATAAATTCTCCGCCGGCGAAGCGCTTGAAACGTTGGCAGGCTCCGACGACCAACCGGTCGGCGACGTGCGTCTGCGCGACGCCGCGCTCGCGCTCATTTCACTCGGCTACAAACAGGACGACGCCCGCAAAATGGTCAAAGCCCTCAAAATCGAAGCCACCACCTCCGTCGAAGATCTTATTCGCATGGCGCTAACAGGAAAATAAATGGAACATACCATCACAACGCTGAACCGTCCGGATAAGGACTTCGACATTAAGCTGCGTCCGTCGCGCTTTGCCGATTTTACCGGACAGGAAAAAATCAAAGAACGGCTCGAGCTCTTCGTGCAGGCGGCTAAGGCGCGCAATGACGTGCTTGATCATGCTTTGCTTTCCGGCCCGCCCGGCCTCGGTAAAACCACGCTGGCCTACATCATTGCCGAAGCGATGGGCGCCAATATCAAATGCACTTCCGGCCCCGTCATCGATAAACCCGGCGATCTGGCCGGACTGCTGACCGGTCTTGAGCGCGGCGACGTTCTTTTCATCGATGAAATTCACCGCATGCAGAAATCTGTCGAGGAATATCTTTATTCCGCGATGGAGGATTTCGTTATCGATATCGTCATTGACCAAGGGCCGAACGCCCGCTCCGTGCGGCTCAACATTCAGCCGTTTACGCTGATCGGCGCGACGACGCGCAGCGGTCTGCTTTCCGCGCCGATGCGCTCGCGCTTCGGCCTCGTCAACCGCCTCGACTATTACGATGCGGCCACTTTGAAAATCATCATCGAACGTTCCGCGCGCATTTTGAACGTCGATATTGAACCGGGCGGCGCGCTCGAAATCGCCCGCCGCTCGCGCGGCACGCCGCGTATTGCCAACAATCTGTTGCGCCGCGCCCGCGACTATGCGCAGATCAAGGCGGACAATATCATCACCGCCGACGTCGCTGCCAAAGCGCTTGCGCTGCTCGAAATCGACGAAAGCGGGCTCGACGAAATGGATAAGCGGATTTTACAGACGCTCATCGAAAAATTCGCAGGCGGCCCGGTCGGACTCAGTTCTCTCTCCGTCTCGGTCGGCGAAGAGTCCGACACGATCGAAGAGGTTTACGAACCGTACCTGATTCAGGAAGGCTTCATCAAACGCACCCCGCAGGGACGCGTTGTCCTGCCGCGCGGCTACGATCTCTTCGGCCTCAAGCCCGGCACTTCACAACAATCACTCCTTTAATGAAATTCGATATTCGATATTCGTTATTCGTTATTTTTCTTCTACTGGCGTTTCCAAACATTGGAAATGCAGTAGAAGGGGCTCGGCTGGTGTGCGATGAGCCGGTGTACA
>JBAYVX010000026.1:0-13202 GCA_041674365.1 Kiritimatiellales bacterium
GCTTCCATAAAAACTCCTATCTTCCGTTACGTTGCGTCGCTTCTTTCAGCCAGCGAACGGATTCAACGCCTACCATATCCTCCGAAAAGCGCCAACCCCAATTCCCCCGGGTTGTCCCCGGCGTATTCATGCGCGCGTCACCGCCAAGCCCCAGCACGTCCTGCATCGGCAGAATCGCCCACTTGGCCGGAGCACGCAACGCCAGTTCCGCCAGATCGCGATGCGTCGCCGTACCATCTGTTTTTAGATAATCATGAATCCGCATCCGTTCATTCACATCAACCTGCTTCAACCAGCTCGGCGTCGTATCGTTATCGTGCGTGCCGGTATAAACCACCCAGTTTTTTTCGGTGCCTTCAGGATGATATCCCGTCTGATGCATCGGTTCTGCACCAAAACGGAACTGCAACACCCACATGCCGGGAAACCCGCACGCCTCGCGCAACGCTTCTACGTCGTCGGTAATAATGCCGAGGTTTTCCGCAATCACATGCTCGTCGAGTTTCAAGCGCTTTCCAAACATTGGAATTTTCCGAAGATTGTGTTCCAGAGCCTGGAAAAATTCGAGGCCCGGCCCTTTTGCCCAGCGTCCCTTGACTGCGGTCGGCTCGTTAGCCGGAATTTCCCAGTAATCTTCAAAACCGCGGAAATGGTCGATGCGCACAACATCGGTCATCTCTAACATTCGACGCATCCGGCGCGTCCACCATTCATAGCCTGTTTCGCGGTGTATTTCCCAGTCATACAACGGATTTCCCCAGCGCTGACCAGTGGCTGAAAAATAATCCGGTGGAACGCCCGCAACCACAAACGGCGTACCGTCATCATACAGCAAAAACAGTTCCCGATGCGCCCAGACATCTGAGGAATCGCCCGCCACAAAAATCGGAATATCGCCGATAATCGAAACCTCCAATGTTTGGAAAAACTCCGCCGTCTTTTTCCAATGTTTGGAAAAAAGATACTGCAGCACCTCGTGCCGACGGATCCGTTTTGCCAGTTTTGTCCGCGCTTTTTCCAGGGTCTGGAAATCGCGGTCGCGCAGCGCCGCCGGCCATTCCGTCCACGACCGGTTTTTCTGCGTTTCGCGGATCGCCATAAACAGCGCGTAGTCAGAAAGCCAGTCCGCTTCGCGCACGCAAAACGCATTAAAGTCGGCATCCGGTTCAAATTGGTTCGCGGCGCGGAAAAGAAATTTTTCGCGCGCCTTGACCACAGAGGGGAAATCAATCCGGTGTAAATCGAACTGCGGAAAATTCTTCAGCTGTTTTTCTGTGAGCAATCCGTCCTCAATCAGTTCGTCGAAGCTGATCAGCAGATGGTTTCCTGCAAAGGCGGAAAGCGACGAGTACGGCGAACAGCCGAACCCGACCGGACCTGTCGGCAGAATCTGCCAGAGCTTCTGTCCGGTATCGGTCAAAACCCGTCCGAAGGCTCTCGCCTGCGGCCCGAGTTCGCCCATGCCCCAGCGCCCCGGCAGGGAGGTAATATGGAGTAAAATTCCGCTTTTCCGTTCAAAATTCATCGCGGCAGGATACGGACAACCGCCGGGAAGTCCAATCAGGAAATATACTTACCCACGAATCACTCGAATAAACACGAATAAGAGTCCTGATTTGTGAAGATTCGTGCAGATTCGTGGGCAGAAAATCTTCATTTCGTGTGTTTGGTGTATTTCGTGGTTAAAAATTCCGGTTGTTATGGTACTACGAAGCGCATGAATGATTTGCTGATTAAAGGACATTTGAAGGGGCTGGATATCGCGTTTTCGTATGCGGTGACGACGAAGACGGTGAATGAGATTGTGCTGCTGCACGATTGCGATCCGTCCGCCGCCCACATTCTGGGCCGCGCGCTGACCGGCGCGCTGCTGAGCGCGGCGGTTTTGTCCGAAGGCCAACGGCTGAATGTCTGCTGGAAGTATCAAGGAACTCTGCGCACGGTACTGGTCGATGCCGGACAGGACGGCACGGTGCGCGGCTTTATTTCCCCGGCGCAGCTGAATTTGACCGAGAATGATCCGAATGCGCTTTACGGCGAACTCGGGGATCTTCAGGTGGTCACATCGAACCGCGACGGGAGAGTTCTGAATTCCGGCACCGCGCCGGTTCCGCTCCATGATGTGGCGAAGGACCTTGCCTATACCCATTGCATCAGCGATCAGGTGGAGACCGGTTTGAATGTGATGATCGGATTTAACGCCGACCCCGAAAATCCGGTGCGGTTTTGTCAGGGCTGGATGCTTCAGGCACTGCCCGGAACCGATATCGAACGATTCGACCGCATCCGTTCCCGCATGGATGAACCGGCATTCCGCAAACAGCTCGGCAGAGAAACCACGGTCGAAGCGCTGGCGGAATCATTGATCGGCGGGGAATCCGGGTTTACCGGTTTGCACATGGAGCCCGGCCCGGCGCCCCGTTTTTTCTGTCCGTGCAACCGCAAAAAAATGGAAGCCGTTGTGCGCACCCTGCCGATTCCCGAACGGATGGAGCTGGTGCAGAAAAAAGAGCCGGTACGGATCAACTGTCAGTTCTGCAACCGGCACTATGAACTGAGCATTGACGAATGCATCGCCGCGTGGAACCGCAAGAGCTAGAGATCAGAGGTCGGGACTCAGAGGTCAGAAGAGAGAGAGACGTCCGTTTTCCAATGTTTGGAAAACGCAAATCGCACAGCCCTCATTTATCCATCAATTCACAAATCCAATATTCCATGAAGATTGATTGATTGTTTCAGACACCTTGCTATTAACAAGCCAATGAATCCGCAACCGCCCGCTCCCGAATTTACTGAACCGCAGATCCGCACCGGACTGCGTATCAATATTGTCGCCGCCAGCTTCGGCATGGTCTGGTTCGGCATCACACAGGGCCTGCCGCTGATTATGATGATGACGGCGCTCGGCGCGAGCGGCGTGATGATCGGCATGATCTCCATGCTGAACCAGCTTGCCATGCTGATTCAAATTCCCGCCTCGCTGCTGGCCGACCGGCTGACCTACCGCAAACCGTTCTGGTTTACAACATGCATGATTGCCCGTGTTATTTGGCTGATCCCCGCCCTGCTGATGCTTTTCTGGAAAGGCGAGTCGCACACCATTATTCACGGCACATTGATCGTCGTCGGCGTCAGCGCTCTGTTGATTCAGAGCAGCGCCGCCTCCTGGTGGAGCTGGATGGCCGACCTGATTCCCGATCCAATGCGCAGCCGGTTCTGGAATATCCGGCAGGGAACCTGTACGTCCGCTATGCTGATTACCTTCGGGATCGCGGGCTGGTATCTCGACCGTTTTCCGGCGGGCGTTTACACCGGATTCGGGATTGTCCTGCTGGTCGGATCGATCTTCGGAACACTGGATATTCTCATTCACGGGCGGGTTCCGGAACCGGCCTCGACCCCGGGTCGTCCGGGAGTTCCGCTCCTTGAGCGGCTCGTCCGGCCGTTGCGCGACCGCAACTTCCGCACCTTCACGCTGGTCATGTGTATCTGGTTTTTCGGACTCGGACTCATCGGCCCATTCACCATGGTCTATCTGAAACAGCAATTCCACGCGCTCTACCGGCAGCTCTCTTGGATTCAAATGGCCGGACTGCTCGGCTCCATCGGAACCAGTTTTTATGCAGGAAAACTGATCGGCCGCGCCGGAATCCGCACCTTCGGAATCATCATGATGCTGATGGCCCCGCTGTTTAGCACCGTCTGGTTTTTCATTAATCCATCGATGATGCACATCAGCCTGCCCTTCGATCTCTCCATCAGCTGTCCGCACTTCGTCGCGCTGATGGTCTGCTCCTCACTGCTTGGCGGCAGCGTCTATGCCGCCGTCGGCATCTATCAGCTCAACATGCTCACCTCCATCGTCCCGCGCGAAGGCCGCACCACCTCGATGGCTGTCCACTGGTTTCTGATCGGGCTGGCCTCGGCCACCGCTCCAGTGCTGGCCGGATGGATTAAGGACCAGCTGGCCCTGCATCCTGTTGCACTGACGCTGCCCTACGGAACCGGCTTTGCCTACATGCATGTTCTGCTCATCCTGCACGCCGCGCTCATCTGGCTGATCGCTCTGCCGCTCACCCGCAAACTCACCGCTGTTGAAACCGACATGAGCGTCGTCAAAGCGCTGTCGCACATATTCATCACCAATCCGCTGCGGATGGCTCGCGACATCTACGGCTTCAACGGCGTCATCATTGCCTCGGTTGAAAAAACAAAAGATATTGTCATACAATCGGCAGAATTCGCCAAAGACGCCGTGCAAAAATTCCTGCGTAACAACAAAGACGACAGTGAGAACCACCCGGCTAAATAACTGTCCCGCTACGGGCTTGCAACGCATCAAGCACGGTATCCGAAATGTCCAGATTGCCAAAGCCGCGGCCAAGGGTAAGGTCGGGCGTAAGTTTTCCGTGAAAGTCGGAACCGCCGGTTGCGGCGAGGTCAAAGTCGGCACAAATACGGAGATAAGAGGCGGACTGATATTCCTGCTGCGTCGGGTGCCACACTTCGAGCCCGCCAAGCCCGTGCCCTTTGAGTTTTTTCACCAGCCGGCGCAGAGCGCGCGTTGTGATTTTCATCTGCCCGGGATGAGCGATGACCGCCACACCGCCTGCTTTGCAAATCAGCTCAACACAGGCTTCGGGCGAAAGGCGGCGGCGCTCGACATAGGCCGCTTTGCCTTTACCGAGCAGCTGCTGGAAAATTTTGTCTTTGCGTTTAAAGTGCCCTTTTTCGATCAGCGCAGCGGCGAAGTGCGGTCGGCCGATCAGTTCGTCGCCAGCATGCCTCAGAATGTCGCCGTGCGTCAGATTGTAGCCGAGCTTATTCAGTTTTTCCAATATTTGGAAATTCCGTACCGTGCGTCCTTCCCGCACCCATTCGAGCACTGTTTTCAGCTCCGCGTGACCGGGATCAAACAGATAACCCAGAATGTGCAACGTGGTTTGACCGAATTCCGCACTAAGTTCAATTCCTGAAACCGCCTGAACCGATGTCCCTGCCGTGGCCGCAATAAACCGCTCCAGACCGGCGGTGGTGTCGTGGTCGGTTAGCGCCAGCGCAGAGAGTCCGCCCTGCTCCGCGAGAGCGACCAGTTCTTCGGGCGTATTCGTGCCGTCAGAAAAAATTGAATGGCAATGCAGATCAATCATCAGTTCTTGCAGGAATGGAGTCTTTCCATTCTCTTTCGTTTTAATTTTCTACTATTTCCCATTGTCACGGAGCTTAGTTTTCGCTAAGTTCCCGAGGATTTTTGAACCTCAACGACCAAAGGAGTAAATATGGATCTTAAACTGATTGCAAATACCATTCGAGGGCTTTCAATGGACGGCGTGCAGGCGGCCAACTCAGGCCATCCCGGCATGCCAATGGGTATGGCCGATGTCGCCGCTGTTCTCTGGACACAATTTCTCAAACACAACCCTCAAAACCCGCAGTGGGCGGACCGCGACCGGTTCGTTCTTTCCGCAGGTCACGGCTCGATGCTGATCTACAGCCTGCTGCACCTCGCAGGCTATCCGCTGCCGCTCGAAGAACTTAAACGCTTCCGCCAGTGGGGCAGCAAAACCCCCGGCCATCCGGAATACGGCCACACGATCGGCGTCGAAACCACTACCGGCCCGCTCGGTCAGGGCTGCGGCAACGCCGTTGGTATGGCAATCGCTGAGCAGATGCTGGCGAAACGCTTCAACAGCAAGGATCAGAAGATCGTGGATCACTACACCTACGTGATTGCCAGCGAAGGTGAATTCATGGAAGGCATCTCGCACGAAGTGTTCTCGCTGGCCGGCAACCTCGGTCTTGGAAAACTGATTTTATTCTACGATCAGAACTTCATCAGCATCGAAGGCGACACGCACATCACCTACACCGATGATGTGAAAAAACGGATACAGGCCTATGGCTGGCACGTTCAGGAAATCAACGGCCACAACACCGACGAAATTGCCGCCGCGACCCAAGCCGCGCAAGCGCAGACCAAAAAGCCGTCCGTGATCATCTGCAACACGAAGATCGGCTTCGGTTCGCCGAATAAAGCGGGTTCGAGCGACTGCCACGGCGCCCCGCTCGGCGAAGAAGAAATCAAACTCGCCAAAGCCGCACTTGGCATTTCCGCAGAAAAATTCTTTGTACAGGACGAAGTGCGCGCCGCTTTTGCTGAAGCCGCCAAAAAGAACGCCGCAATCGAAGCAGAGTGGAACACGGTCTTTGCAGCATTTGAACAGGCCAAGCCGAAAAAAGCCAAAGAGTGGAAAGCCGCGCTTAGCGGTGAGCTTCCCGAAAAACTCGGCAAGAAGATCGCCGACTTCGAACCCGGTACCTCCATTGCCACCCGCGCGGCATCCGGCAAAGTGCTTCAGGATCTCGCAAAAGCGGTTCCGTATCTCGTCGGCGGCTCCGCTGACCTTGCCCCGAGCAACAATACTTACATGAAAGGTCTCGGCGATATCGGTAAGAAAAACTTCAAAGGCCGTAACTTCCACTTCGGTGTACGTGAGCTCGGCATGGGCGCAGTGATGAACGGTGTGCAGCTTCACGGCGGGTTCCGCATTTTCGGCGGCACCTTCATGGTCTTCGCCGATTATGTCCGTCCGGCCACGCGCCTTGCCGCACTGATGAACCTGCCGGTAATCTATGTGTACACGCATGACAGCTTCTATGTCGGCGAAGACGGCCCGACCCATCAGCCGATCGAAACACTGATGAGCCTGCGCATTACTCCGAACGTCACGGTTCTCCGTCCGTCCGATGCAACGGAAACCAAATGCGCGTGGATCACCGCGATGGAAAACAAGAGCGGCCCGACCGCCCTGTTGCTGACCCGTCAGAATCTGCCGATCTTCGACCGCAAGGAACTGGCTTCCGCCTGCAACCTGAAGAAAGGTGCATACGTTATCTGGGAAAGCGCCAGGAGCGGACACGACATCGTGATCATGGCCAGCGGCTCGGAAGTTTCGATTGCCCTCGATGCCGGAAAAAAACTGGCAGCCGAAGGCAAAGCCGTTCGCGTGGTCAGCTTCCCAAGCTGGGAACTGTTCGAAAAACAGGATGCCGACTACAAAGCCTCCGTACTGCCTGCCGAATGCAGTTGCCGCCTTTCCGTGGAAGCCGGTGTAACGCATGGCTGGGAAAAATATGTCGGAGCACAGGGCCGCATGATCGGTATCAATCATTTCGGTGCATCGGCTCCCGCTGGAACGCTGGCGAAAGAGTTCGGCATCACCGCCGATAACATCTACAAAACCGCTGTGGAAATATTGGGGTAATCCCCCACATTTTCCAGCTCGAACAGCTCATCTTTACCGGTGAGCTTTTTAATTTTTTCACTGGGAAGGCCTGTTGGTTACAGCTAGACTCCTCCGCATTAAGGAGAGTTATTTATTATGGCACCGGCAGTTGAAAATTCCACATCACAGGAAAAAGATATCCCGGAAGAGCTTCGTTCTGTACTGATTTCATTAGGAAGAGGTCTGGGAACGGTAGCGGTTTACGGTACAGAGCATCCCTCCGTAGAACAGATTATCGATCAAACCTTCGAAAATCTGCGCATCGCTTTGCGAAGCAGAAAATCGATGGCGATGGGTACTTTTAACGGCAAATTGACCATTGATGATGAACCCGTCACCGCGCGCGATGTGCCGGTTCGTACGCTCGAAAAACGGCTTGTTGCCATGAAGGTCTCTCATCTGTCACTCACAAAAGGGCTTTCCAGAAACGAATTGAAAAAGCTGCTGTCTGCTCTGTGCTCACCAACCGATACGCAGATGAAAGAAACCCTGTCCGACGCAGGCCTGGATCATGTCGAAATGACTGACGTCAAATATGTCACACTGCGCGACGGCGAAATAAAAACGGGAAAAGGCGGCGGCAGTTCCGACTCAGATGCCGATGCGACCCCGCCGATGAAGGTCAGTCAGATTGTCGCCTTTCTTAAAGGCGAAGCCGCCGGTGATACAACCGGTGAAGTTAAAAAAATGCTTTCCGACCCGGAACGGCTTGGACAAATGATCATGGAAGCCGCCGCGATCCGGCAAACGGCTGTTTCGATACACGATGGCGAATCAATGGCTGATATCGTGATCGGTTGTCTGCGCCGCACGTACGGGGGACTGCGCAAAGAAGCGGAATTCCAGTCTCTTCAGGGCAAGGTCAACCTAAACAAAGCCATGATGCTGCTGGAGAAAAACGTGCTGGATAAAATCCATGCCGCGCTCGGCGCACAGCATCCTGAAATTGACCGGCGTATTTTCGATGCCATCCGCGAAATGGAAGAAGAACAGAAATTTGATGTACTCACAGCGCATTATTTCGACCAGCGGCGAAAACTGGATAATGCAGAAAATAAACTGGTCGAAAGCATCCAGACCCAAGGCGAAGAAAAAGCGAAAGAACAGCTCGGCTCGTCAGGTATTCCGCCCAAAGACTGGCAGAAACTCCTGATCAAAGCCGGCGTATCTTCGCCGAAGAACGGCAGTTCCGGCATGGGGGGGAACGGTCTCGATCTGGGTGCACTGGCCGTTGTCCTTGAAAAGCTCGAAGGACTCATGCAAATCGAAAGCAGTGATCCGGCGCAGGTTAAAACCGCTGTCGGTGTCACCCGCAACGGCCTGAATAACTATGCAGACCGGATCGAGTCACGCATCCAGGAACTTGAAAGTCAGGTTAAGCTGCATGACCGCCATGCGGTCACCGTTGAAGACCATGCTGAACATCTGAGCCGCGAAGACCTCATGGTGGAAGTTTCCAAACTGACGTTGTCTTTGCTTCAGCCACTCACTGTCGTTAATGCGTCAGTGGAAGCTTCCCTGCGCTATGCCACACAGGAAGTTCAGAAAGACCTTCTTGATCTGGCTTATGAAAGCGGCAAACGGATGCAGTCCCTTACCAAACGGCTTATGACGCTGGTCGGCTATCCGGTTCTCGGGAAATAAACGGTTAAATAATTCTGCGCCGACGCAGCACGGCAACCGCCACGGCAATAACAATCGGCATCCCGATCAGTACCGGCATAAGAAAATCATGTTTCTTCTCCGCTATTGGCAGCGGCTCAGGTTCTGGCGCGGCGGCTTCAACCACAGGTAACGAAGGTGGCGGAAGCAGCGGCAATCTGGAAAATCCCGTCTCAATCAATTCGGCGGCTTTGGCATCACGGACATTTTTATCCTTGCTGCCAAGAACCACAGCAATCACCCGCCGCCCGTCACGCTGAGCAGTAGCCGTGATTGAAAATCCGCCGGCAGAATAATACCCGGTCTTCAACCCGTCGCAACCCGGCACCCTGCCAAGCAGTTTATTTGAACTCGTCAGTTGCACCGGATTATCGCCTTCGCGGAATGGCCGGGTGAAAATTGATGTATACGTAAGCGCTTCGGGATGCACTTCAATCAGCGCTTTTGCCAGCAACGCCATATCCAGTGCAGAAGTCGTGTCCGGCTCCTGCCCCGTTCCCGGCGGTAAACCATGCACACTGTGAAAAACCGTATTGCGCAGCCCAAGTTCATGTGCCTTGGCGGTCATGCGCGCAGCGTGGGCGTCTTTGCTTCCGGAGGTACGAATGGCCAGCGCCGTCGCAGCATCATTGGCCGAATGAATCATCGTTGCATAAATCAGCTCTTCGAGCGGAAACACTTCGCCTTCCTTCAGCCAAACCTGCCGTCCGCCGATCTTCGACACCTCACGCGTTACCGTCACCGGCTCATCCAGCCGCAGTTTACCGGCATTTAAATCATCAAGAACCACAAACAGATTCGCCAGCTTCACCATGCTGGCCGGATAAGCTACCGCCGAAGCGTGGTCTTCCTGAAGAATTGCGCCGGTCGCGGCATCAATCACCACGGCGCCGTAATACGGGTCGCGCGAGCGGACATCGAGCGCCTGCGCTGAAAAAAAAGTTCCAACCATTGGAAAAATAATGAGTGAAAGTTTGCCTCTCCCGATGGTCGCTGCCCCGCCGCAAAAGCGGCGGAGCCTCTCTCGCGGTGCTCGGGTCCAAGGTCTGGAAGTTTTAAAACCGGTTTTGAGACTGTTTTTCCAATGTTCGGAAGAAATCATAAAAATTCCTTTTGTTAAAGGCGGGGAAAGTAACAGAAGCGAACCGGCGTGCGAAGAAATTTCGGCAAACATCCTTCGCCGCCGCTTGCAACCATGTAGCCACCCGATTAAGGGGCATTTGTTGACGAGAAATAGGCGAAAACCATGGCGGTGCGCGCCAGATCATCGACTACAAATTCTCCGTGCTGCACGGATTCCCAGACATCCACATGTTTTCGGGCCAGCGGGTAGTAGGTTCCATCCGGTCCATCGTTGTACTGATAGGACGGATAGGAATAGTCAATGATGGGTTGATAATAGTTGTCGTAACTCAGTTCCCATGCCAGCCCGTAAATATTGAAGCCGGGAATCGGTTCATCAATGCCGTCGCCGTGATCAATTTTGTTATGCGGGTGCATCGGGTATTTACTGCCGATGCCGGTAAGGTAGGTCTGACTCAACGGATTGGCTCCGAGCGGCCAGTCGATATTTTTGAGCGCCTCGCCGAGAAACCAGTCATTGCCAGTCAATTCGTAGGCCATGATATATCCGTACGGACGGCGGATCTGCGCTCCTTCTCCCCATTGCAGGATGGAGTGACTCTTGATTTCAAAGTCATACGGCAAAGGTTGGTCGCATATCTTCCAGTAGTTACTAACCGTGTTGATAAATTGGTCTTTCATGGCGGATCGCCATGTTTCGTTGACCGGCAGGCCGTTTGTCAGCGTAATGTAGTCCAGCATGAGGATCATGCTGTTGGCATTGCCCATCCAGCTTTCATACCCCACGACACTTTCCAGAAACTCTGTTGCCGACGAGGTTCCTTTTGCACGGTAAACGATATTGCTGAATTCATCGTGAACAGCAGAATTTCCGGTAAGGCGATACATTTCCGTGGCAGCCCAGAGGCGGTAGGTCACATCGTTGGTGCTAAAATAATCACCCGTGTGGATACTGGGAATCACGTTGGTCACACCGCCTTCAACCCATACCGTTCCCGGAGGGTTGTTGTAATCGTCCCAACTGCCGGGCGGAATCGGATAGGAGTCCGGATGGTTGGTGAGGCATTGCCACGCCAGGGTTGCTTTATTGCTGTAAAGCGCGGCGGCAGACGAATCATACGGCGCATAGATGCGGGCGGCTTTCGCCAGAATGGCACAGGCTGCGGCGGTGTCGCGCGTGGTTTTGAGCGTGACCCACATTTTTGCATCCTGCTCGCTCGGCATGCCGCTCGGCCATGTCTCATAGGTCACTTTATTGAAAGCGGCCCCGTTGGAACTGACCATCTTGGTAATCCAGTCGAGTTCCCATTTGGCCTCGTCGAGCACGTCAGGAATACTATTACCGCTTTCCGGAAGGTTGAGCTGATTATCAGTGAATCGCTCCGGTTTGATTTCGTACATAGTCAGCAACAGGTTGACAGAGTCGGCGGCCGATTTGGTGTATTTGTCGTAATCGGCGGCATCATACCATCCGCCGGTGAAGTCGCCGTATCCGGCAATCGGTTCCCCTGCATAAAGATCGTAGGATTTGTCATAGACCGAGTTGTGATAGAACGCGGTGTTGGTGTTCTGCTGTAAATCGCCCTCACGCGTCCAGATTCCGGAAACCGCTGGATTCGTCATGGAAATTCCGCTGCGCTGATACCAGAGACTTCTCATGCAGTTGTAGTACGCATCGGCATAAACATTGGAGCCGATTTCGAATTCATAACTGCACCCGATCCCGGGGACATCGAGGTAATACGTTCCCGGCGTTTGCAGTGATGTAAAGTCCACCCGATAGACCGTTTCGCCGCTGAATGTGAGTGGAAACGGAGCTTCGTTGGTATATGCCTTGTCCAGATAGTCGGGTTCGACTGCTTTGACCATCTGTGCACTGTAAACAGACGCACCATCACTGACCCGCCGTACAGACACGGTCTGCGGCGTCACTGGCATGGAGCCCAGATCACCGAGCCAGTTGCCGACATAAGCCATCTTGGTTGCCTCGGGCAGCCAGCCGACCTGATTTATTTTGATCGACGAGGTAACCGTGCGGTTGCTGATCGAAAAGGCAATGGCGCTGGAATCCGGAACATTGCCGGAAATGTCCTGCACACTGTTGGAGTAGATATAGACCTGATCGTCCTGCAGGGCAGCCGTCAGTTCCACGAAAATGTAGTGCTTCACAATCGGGCTGTCCGGCGTTCCGTTAAAATCCGTCACCCATGACCGCAGCCCGATTCGATTGATCGGAACAGGCGAGCCGTCGCTTTGCTTGATCACCGAATGATTGGCCTTGTCTTGCAGAGAGATCATATCCGGCTGATCGCTACAGGTGATTTCCAGATGGCGGCGGCTGAGAACTTCTACATTTTCGGCAACCAGCCCGCTTCTGTCCTGCAGTGAAATATGATCCACATAAAATTCCTTCGGGAACGGATATCCAGAAACTTCATTCGATGAAATTCCAAGCCGCATATGACGGATTGTGCCGACGGTGTTGCTGCCGTCCTGTTGCAGAACATCCAGCGGAATATTTACCCGTTTATAGGTTTCCGTAATACTGCCGGGAGATGGAGCACCGTTCGAATCGTAAAGATAGGGTCGAATATCCACCGGGAACGGCATTTCGCTGGCCGTTGAAAAATACACCCACACCCGAAGAATATTCGTGCAAACCCCGCTTGTGGAACGAATATAAAATTCCAGTGTATCGCTATTTCCGAATGAACTGCTTTCAGCAAAATCAACCTGCGGATAATAATGCCACTGGTTCGTTACTGAAAACTTAAGGCAGTTTGTGCCGCTGTACGCCAGTGCAGCGTTGGTGACAACCTGCACATACGTATTATTGCTCATTCCGTATAATGTATTGGTATCCTCATCAAAAATCAGAGATTCAACATCCGTCATATCGCTCTGCGGATCGGTCTGGGCTAGGTACTCGTGCAGGTTGCTGAAGTTATCGTTGTCGGGATCTCCATCGGCACCATCGTTGCCCGAAGCACTGTTCGTGCTCAGCCCATGCTGGGCCTCCCACCAGTCCGGCAGGTTGTCGCCATCAGCATCGGGCATCGGGAACGTCCAGTCCGTCGGAGCAATGTTAGCGCCGTGACTGGAAGTAACCTGCGTAAACAGGTTGGTTTGATAAACCTGATTGATGATAAACGGCTGCCAGGTGTCGTCGCC